>DATAPT010000308.1:0-5336 GCA_036265065.1 Candidatus Acidiferrales bacterium
CCGTATCGTCCAGGAACATGTACTCGGAGCAAGGGTTCGAGGCGTTGATGCGCGCCGTGGTCTTGCAGGTGTGCCAGCGATTGATCGTGGTGTCGTACTGCATGCCGGGATCGCCGCACTGCCAGGTGGATTCGGCCATGCGATGCAGGAGCTCGCGCGCGCCGTATTTCTCGACGGGATTGCCGTCGTTCACATTGCGCGTCCAGAAGTCGCGGTCTTCCTCCACTGATTGCATGTATTCGTCGGTGACGCGGACGGAGTGGTTGGCATTCTGGAAAAAGATGGAGGAGTAGGCTTCGCCGTCGATGGCCGGATCGTAGCCCTGTTCGATGAGGACGCGCGCCTTGCGCTCCTCTTTCATTTTCGAGTCGATGAATTCGACGATATCCGGATGATCCACGTTGAGGATCACCATCTTGGCGGCGCGGCGCGTCTTGCCGCCGGATTTAATTACGCCGGCGAACGCGTCAAAGCCCTTCATGAAACTTACAGGGCCGGAAGCGATGCCGCCGCCGGAAAGCGTTTCGCGGCTGCCGCGGAGCGAAGAAAAATTCGTGCCCGTGCCGGAGCCCCACTTGAAGAGCATGCCCTCGGTCTTCGCCAGGTTCATGATCGATTCCATGTTGTCCTGAACCGAATTGATGAAGCAGGCCGAGCATTGCGGCTTCGCTTGCACGCCGACGTTGAACCAGACCGGCGAATTAAAAGCCATTTTTTGTTCGACGAGAAGGTGGGTGAGGTCGTCGCGGAAAGCGTCACGCGAAGCTGCGTTGGCGAAGTAACTGCCCTTCTCTCCCCAAGTGACGATGGAATCCACGACGCGGCCAATGAGCTGGCGAACGGAATTCTCGCGCTCCGGCGTGTTGGGTTTCCCGTGAAAATATTTTGAGGCGACAATGTTCGTCGCGGTCTGCGACCAGCCCTTGGGGACTTCCACACCTTCCTGGCGGAAAATGGTCTTGCCCTTTTCATTGCCGATCAGTGCTACGCGGCGTTCCCATTCGACTGCGTCGAAGGGAGATACGTGACCGTCCGTAAAATATCGCTCGAATACGAGGCCGGTGCGGGTCTCGGTTCCAGCAGGCGTTGGTGCGCCAGCTTGCATTACCGTCTTTTCGTTAATAGCCACTTTCGTTTGTGACATCGCCGCCTCCGCGCAATTAGGCTCCCCCGCGCAGAGGGAACCCTTTTATTTTACTCCCGAAACCGGGAGCACGCAGCTACCTGATTCTCAGCAGGCCGCCGCTCGATTCAAATACTGAACACCAGGAATTTTCCAGCCTCCTGGTTACTTCATCGGTCTTGGTTGCTTGCTTCCCCTGGCCGATTCCTTCCACAAAAGTGGAGTCCAAACTCGAAAAAAGGAAAAGCCTCCCCCTGCATCCCGCCGCGGTCGTTAGCGACCCTTGGCTTGATGCATTCCCTCGCCAACCGCGCTGGGAGCGCCGGCTACGGGGAGAAAAAGAAAGCCTCCTTGATGTCTCTTTGAAACCCTGCAGGTTGCGTCAATCGACTTTGGGAATTTCCCGTGGATGATTGGGCCGCCCATTTGTCGAATCACGATCCCTGAATCCGAGGGCGCAATGTAATCAAGAGTGAAAATTCTGTCAAGTGGGAAATTAACTCTTAAGCACAAAATCTTGTTACCCCGTGTTTAAAATGTCTATCCCTAGTGGTTCGGTTCCGAAACGACACAATCTGTCAGACACGCTTTCAGAACCGAAACCTCCCTTTCGCTCTACTTGAACTGTAACACGCCGCGACGATTGGAAGAAAATCGCCTGTGGATTTAAAAACGCGACACAATAAAAATTCCTGCGCCGATCGCCAGAGCATCTTCCAAAGTTGCGATCACAAAACCTGGAATTTTGAAATCTGTCACCACACGCCGCCCGCGGAAACGGGTTCATCGGAAATGATGCAATTCGGCGCGATTTGAATTTGTCGAGCGAGCGATTTCCCGTTTCCGCGAGCGCACACGGCCCTCACTTCGCTGTTTTCGATCGTTTATCCTAGGCGGACGCGTGTTTGCTGCGCTGAAAAAAGGAAAGAAGCTCCGCATTGATCTGGTCTTTGTGGGTGGAACAGATTCCATGCGAGCCACCCGGAAAAATTTTCAGCGTTGCGCCCTTCACCAACTTTGCCGACACCTGCGCCGAGTCCTCGATAGGCACAATTTGGTCGTCATCCCCGTGAATAATGAGAGTTGGAATATCGAATTTTTTTAAATCTTCGGTAAAATCCGATTCAGAAAACGCTTCAATGCAGTCGTATACGGCTTTGAGGCCGGACTGCATGCCCTGCATCCAGAAAGAATCACGCAAACCCTGAGAGACTTTTGAACCGGGGCGGTTGGCGCCATAAAAAGCTTCGCTTAAATCCTTAAAAAATTGCGAGCGATCCGCCCTGACTCCTGCGCGAATTTTATCGAAGGTTTCGATGGGCAAACCCTTCGGATTCGCCGCCGTTTTGAGCATCAGCGGGGTTACGGCGGAGATCAACACGGCTTTGTCGACACGTTTTGTGCCATGCCGGCCAATGTATCGCGCGACTTCACCGCCGCCCATTGAATGAGCCACGTGAATCACATCGCGCAGATCGAGCGCTTCCACGATGGCCGCGAGGTCGTCCGCAAACGTGTCCATGTTGTTGCCGTTCCACGGCTGCCCCGACCGTCCATGGCCGCGGCGGTCATGCGCAATGCACCGGTAGCCGTGATCGGCCAGAAACATCATCTGGTCTTCAAATGCGTCGGAGCTGAGGGGCCAACCATGGCTGAAAAAGACAGGTTGTCCCGCGCCCCAATCCTTCAGGTAAATCTGCGTTCCGTCCTTGATTGTAATTCTTGGCAAGGTGCCTCCTTCTTATGCGGAATTTACGCCCGTTACGTGCAATAGCAAAGGCCCTTTTGCGGGAATGGAATCTTTGAGATTTTATTATTCCGTGATGCCCTTGCGTTCTGATCGCGATCGTTAGTGGCCGGGGGACGATTCGACATTCCTGGTTCGAGATTTATGAAAGGCCAGACTGGCATTAGCAGCCTGCTTAATTCATTCAGCAAATATTGCCAAAATAAAATTACCGGCAAACGGATTCAGAAAAAACTTCAGCTGTTTTTCCATCCACCCGAAATCGATTCAATTTTTCGGCCCATGCCCATAACAACTTTGCAATAATGCTCGCCTATCATGGACGCGGTCTATACATGATTTATTGTAGATGGCATTGAAATCTTGAAGTCCATTTTAAGGATTGCCACAGAGGGACAAATAAATTCATCGCAATACTGGAAGAGGCCAAGATGAGCGTTCGCATTGTAGATTGTCACGTCCTCATGATCACTGTTCGACGAGGGCTGCTGGTTCTCCTTGCTGGAGCGGGGTTTTTGGGTTGCCAGGGTAGCTATCCCGTAACTTTCCCGGCCGGTTGGAATATTCAGAGTTCGCGTCTCGCGGATTCGGCCCTGGCAAGCCTTTCTTCGTCTTCTCGTGGTTTATCTGGAACGCCCGGATTGATTGGCGGGTTGCTGCGACAGGCCGATTGTTCCCTGACCTTTCTGGATTTTTCTTATGCCATCCAATCGACCACGGCGACTGTAATTCCCAATTCGCAAATTCCTCACTACGAGACAACGCTTCACGACAATGCATCGCTCAACACAACTGCTGATCGATTCTTATCGGGTTGCGTGGACGCCAACTCAGGAACCAGTTCCCGGCCATTTCTTTTTCTAGGACCGGACAAGAGTGGACACCAGCTTGTGGCTTTGCCCGGGATGAACGAAGTAGTAACTGGCGGATTCAAGAGCGACGGAAGCTATTTGCAACCATCCACGCAAGCGACGGAGATCAAACCTGCGTCCGTCCTGAGTGGAGATTTGAATAAGGATGGAAATGCGGATGTCGTTTCCATTAATTCAAATGGGCGCCAGTCCTCGGTGACCGTGTTTCTGGGAAATGGAGACGGCACTTTCCAAACGGGAGCGGACTATGCTTTGCCCGGCGCGAACGCGCAATATGGGGTGCTCGACGATCTGAATGGAGATGGCGTACTGGATTTGCTGGTGAGTTCGGATTCACCCACGTTTGCATTTTCAATTTTTTTTGGTAATGGCGACGGCACTTTCCAGCCGCCCCGAATTTTTACCCCCCAAGATTTGAATTTAAATTTCAATCAAGCATTTATCACAGCGGATGTAAACGGCGATGGAATTAAAGATATCGTGACCGCTCAAGGACAAGTTTTTCTGGGGAAAGGCGATGGAGTTTCATTTACCGGAATATCGCAGCCAACAATTTTCCCTGGCAGTTCCTCCACAAACAATCCTGCGCGGTCCATCGTGGCAGCCGATTTCAATCACGATGGAAAAATGGACTTGGCGACGGATGATGGTTCCGTGATTCGCATTTATGTCGGGCAGGGTGACGGAACATTTACGCCTGGACCCACCTATTCCACGATTCCAAATTCCGGGTTGTTGCTGGCAACGGACCTTGACGGCGACGGAAATATCGATCTTTGGACCGGATATGGCGGCAATGGGATCTATAGCGGAGACGGCTATTTGCCCAATGCCGCCTACGCGCTGATAGGCAAAGGGGACGGAACATTTGTTGGCACAGCCGGATTGCCGGAGTCACTCGCACTCGGGTCTTCAGCGAATACGCAGGCGATCCCCAACGCTTCTTCCGCAAGCTTGACGATCACTTCCCCAGTACCCGGCACCGTGACGGTTGCCGCTGGGCAAACTTCTCCCCCTTTCGTTGTGATCATCAGTTCACCCACGAACACACCTCAAACAATCACGTTTGCGTGTTCCGGCGTGCCGGTTCTGGCAACGTGCGTATTTCCGTCGGGGCCGGTAAATCTCACGGCCAGCGTCAACACGGCGCAAGTGACTATCATGATCACTACCACTGCAAGTGGCGCGGTAATCCCCACGCATCCTTGGTCTCCGCAATTTAATTGGATAATTGCAGGAAGTTTGCTCCTTATGAGCCTAATGACGTCTTTCATTTTCTTGGCGCGCACACACAATCGGAACTTGCGGTGGGCGTCCAGCGCATGTCTGCTGGTGATGGCGGCTGTGTTTTTCGTTGGATGCTCGAGCAGCTTGACAACTACTGGAGGCACGCCGGCCGGAACATATGCCGTGACGATTTCGGCGAATGGAGCAAGCGGCACACCGGTAAGCACTCCAAATCCACTCACCTTTAAGGTGACGCAATAGCGGAGAGGAAATACATGCGACCGGCAGCGAGCGGACGGCGATGTTGCCCGGCATTTTGTAAAAGCTTGCCGGTCGCGCATTTGGTCGGCATGATTGGAGTTCGATG
>DATAPT010000309.1:0-3743 GCA_036265065.1 Candidatus Acidiferrales bacterium
GGGATGAACAATTTCGCAACCCATTTTCTCCATGTTGCGTCAAAGCAGATGATAGGCACTGTGGAGTTGCCATTATGAAAAAGAGAGTTCTTCTCGCCGTGTTCCTTTTTTCCTGTCTCTTTTCGACTGTAGTTCGCCCGGCTTTTGCCCACCATTCCTGGAGCGGGTACGAATCGTCAAACCTCACAACGGTCAAGGGGACAGTGACGCAATTCGAGTGGGGCAACCCGCACATCTGGATCAACTTTGAAGTGCACGATGAAAAAGGAACGACCGAAAACTGGACCGCCGGCGGCCCGAGTCCAAACCGCCTAGCCAATACCGGCTGGGACAAAAACACCCTTAAGCCAGGGGATCAAATCTCGTTCGTGGGCTATCGCGTCAAAGATGGCAGCTACAGCATGAAATTACAGAAGATTTTGTTGCCGGATGGCCGTGAGTTGACCTGCTATAGGGGACGTTAACCGCCGCGCTTTTTCCGCATAAATTTAGTCCTTCCACACACGCTCCGTTGTAGAATTCTGTAACGGAATAAGAGTAAAGCTCGGAGATTCAGTTCGCTTTGACATTTTCGTGAGCGCAATGGTATAGCCTGTTCTTACTGGTATGCTTTTTTGCCGTCTGGGTGAAGACAATTGCGGAGCGCCCTTGAATTGCGTGTTGACACTTGGCGCCGTGTAAATCGCGACAGGGGAAACAAATGAAAAATCGTATCTGCATCATCGCCCTGATAGTGGCTATTCTGGCCGTGGTTTCGATCCCGGTATCCGCGCATCACGGGGCTTCGCCATACGACACGTCGAAATTGTCCACGTTAAAGGGAACTGTTTCGGACTTCCAGTTCATCAATCCCCATGTGGAAATTTCAGTTGACGTCACCAATGACAAAGGCAAAGTGGAGACCTGGATTGGCGAAGCAAATAGCCCCAATGTTTTGTCCCGGCATGGATGGGACAGGGACATAATAAAAAAGGGCGACACGATTACAGTGATCGGGAATCAGGGCAAAAATGGATCGAAGACGCTGCGCCTGCAAAAAGTAATTTTGTCGAACGGCAAGGAACTCGATCCGAATTCCATCACGGATTAGTCGCGTGGCGATCGCGCAGCCAAATCAGGCTGAGTTTTGCATTTGAAATTTTTTGAAATGGCAGCAAGTGGAGGGACTTCGCAGTGAGCAATCGCCTGATGATTTTGACCTATGCATTCAGCGCTCTGCTGCTTCTTTCCCCGCAACTCCACGCGCAGCAGGAAACTCCGCTCGCACCGCCAGCAAACACAACGCCCGATTTATCCGGTCTGTGGTCGCGCCTGCGGGACGCGGCAGTCCCCCGAGGATATGAAATGTTTATCCTCGATTACGGCAAAACCGATTCGCCTATGACTCCCTGGGCAGCCGCGAAATATAAAATTACGAGCACCATGTACCACGGCGACGATCCGAGCACGGTGCTAAGCGATCCTGTGTTTCAATGTTTCCCTCCCGGCGTGCCGCGAATTTATCTTTTCAATTTCCCCGTACAGATCGTGCAGATTCCTGGCCAGGTGTTAATGCTTTTTGAGTACGATCATTTTGTCCGCCGCATTTACACCGATGGCCGTCCGCATGATTCCGAACAAGGCCCGCTCTGGATGGGCGATTCGATTGGAAAATGGGAAGGCGATACGCTCGTCGTCGACACCGCAAACTTTAACGACAAAACGTTTATCGATCGCGTCGGGCGCCCGCACAGCGACGCGCTTCACGTCGTGGAACGCATGCGCCGAATCGATCAGAATTCATTGGAAATCGCTTTCACAATCGATGATCCGAAAGCCTACACAAAACCCTGGGGCGCGAAACTCATTTTTGAGTCGAAGCCAACGTGGAAAGTGCTGGAGCAAGTCTGCGAAGACAATGCCAGCTTCATCGGCCTGAACGAAAAAGCGACTCAGACGTTGAAAAAGAAGAAGTAGTCCTTGTTTTTAGCGGACAAACGATTCCTGCCTCTGATCTTCCGTTGGCCTCTGCGTATTCGTGCCGTTAGAGGCGCTATATTTTCCTCCTATTTTTGAGAATCGAGGGATGAAGAATCCCCTGTATAATGTGCGGGAAGCCATAAGACAGGGGATTTGCGAATTCAGCTGCTGGAAATTCAGCTTGGGGCGCATCCTCGCCGAATATGCCAAAACTCCTGCCGTGGAAAAATAAGCGCGAGCACAGAAGTGTACGAGCTACGTGGTCTCCGAATATCGAGCCGCAAACTAAAATGGATCGAGGGTGAATCGAGTGAAAGTCAACGGGAAACGAAATTATTTCATCATGGCGATGGTCTGCGGAGCTTTGTCCATGGCTGTTGCCTTATTTACTCCATCTCCGCTTTGTGCGCAGGCTGGAGCTCCTAAATTTGAAGTTGATCCCTATTGGCCCAAGCCGCTGCCGAATCGCTGGGTCACGGGCGAAATTGGCGGCCTCTGCGTGGACGCCAAGGACCACGTCTTCCTCGTTCAGCGCGTCAACGATGTTGGCGGCATGGATGGTCACTTGGAAGGGCTCACGGACGATGAACTGAATGCCGGCACGGCCGGCCCTCCAATCATCGAATTCGATGCCGAAGGCAACGTGGTCAATTCGTGGGGCGATTCAAAAATTCTTCCGAAAGACCTGCACGGCTGCGCGATTGACAAGGAAGGCCACGTGTGGCTCGACGGTTCCGAGGACGGCATCGTGCAGGAATATTCGCACGACGGAAAAGAACTTTTGCTGCAGATTGGCAAAAAGGGCGTATTCGATTCGTCCGACGGAACGGTAAATGGCAAGCCTCTGAACGCCAGCACTTCGCAGTTTTTCCGCGTGTCGGAAATCGCGTTCGATCCTCATAACGGCGATGTGTACGTCGCGGACGGCCACGCGAAGGGCAAGGGCGGCAACAACGCGCGAATCGTGGTGTTCGACAGCAAGGGCAAATACCTGCGCCAATTTAAAGTGAACCGGTCGCCTGAAGAAGAGGGTACCGCAGCGCGCGCCACGCCGCATTGCGTGCGCGTAAGCAATGACGGTTTGGTCTACGTGTGCGACCGCTGGATGAACCGCCTACAGGTGTTCGACACGAATGGCAATTTCAAAAAGAACATGCCGTTCAGTTTCAAAATCTGGACTCCGGTTCCCGCCGAGGGAGTCAGCGCCAGGCGCGATGCCCAGCTTGTGGGCTCGTGCTCGTCCGTCGAATTCTCGCTCGATCCGGGCGAAAAATACATGTATGTGATCAACGAAATCGATGAGGAGATCGATATCGTGGATCGCGCCAGCGGAAAAGTGCTGAGCAGCTTTGGGCGACCCGGACATCAACTCGGCGAATTCATGCACGCGCACACCATGGCCGTGGATTCCAAGGGCAACCTCTATGTGGGTGAATCGGTGGATGGCCGCAGGGTGCAAAAATTCAAGTTGGCGGCAAGCAAGTAGGGAAACCGTTAAAGGGCCGCTCCACCGGTTTTCGGAGCGGCCTTTTTATCCGCGATACGCGATACTCAGCCCTTTTCCAACCGGCACAATCGTGTGCTGAAAATCCCCAAGGCTCGAAATCAATTTCAAATACTCGGCAATATCTTCCGCATGGGACAGAACGTTATCGGCAATCACCAAGGCTTTCGGAGCGAGTTTTGGTAAAAGAATTTGCATGACTTCTGGAAACATTCTGCGGTCGGCGTCCAGAAAAACCAGGTCGAATGGCCCGCTAAGCTGGGACGCAATTTCAACAGCA
>DATAPT010000310.1:0-3826 GCA_036265065.1 Candidatus Acidiferrales bacterium
CAGAGCATTGCGGTTTCGTAGATACAAGAGGCCTTTCCGTCCCGCGTTCTTCAGGACAGAAAGGGCACTGTACATTGCCCACAAAGGGTGCAGCCTGCGACTTGCCAAGTTGACTCCTCTTATGTAGTAAGATAAGCTCACCATATGAGTAAACGTCTGCAGGTTCTTCTAAAAGATCCCGAATACCGGGAAATTCGTCAGGCAGCTCGGGCGCGAAACATGTCTGTCGCCGAGTGGGTTCGTCAGGCTCTGAGCCTCGTGCGGCGAAGGGAGCCGTCCGGCAATGCCGAAAAGAAAATCCAAGCCGTGCGTGTGGCGGCCCGATCCCAATATCCTACGGCGGGCATTGATCAAATGTTGGCCGAGATAGAAAGTGGGTATGGCGTGGATAAAGATCAGTGATTTTTATCGACTCGAATATTCCAATGTATTTGGTCGGCGCGCCTCACGCCCACAAGGCTGATGCGCAACGCCTGCTTGAAAAGTCCATTAGCGAACAGCGGCGCATGGTTACCGACGCGGAAGTCATGCAGGAAATTTTACATCGCTTCGTCGCAATCGAGCGACGCGACGCAATTCAACCCGCTTTCAATGCCTTGCTTAATATTATCGATGAGGTTTTGCCAGTTGATCGGTTAGCGGTAGAACGCGCCAAAGAAATTGTATTAGGTTACACGGGTTTATCCGCACGCGATGCCGTGCACCTTGCCGTAATGGAAGCTCATGGGATCGAACAAATCCTCAGTTTCGATTCAGGCTTCGACCATTTCCCCGGCATTACGCGCCTGCACTAGTTCTAGCCAGCTGCGACCCCTGCCGGTTTTCATTTATTCTGAAACCCTCTCTACAGCGTTTTTGAACACAGATTAAAAGTTGTTCCGCTAGGTTCACATAGCCGCTTGGTTTAGGATAGGTTATGTTTTGACCGTGCCGCGCGGGGTCTGTGTCCCACTGCGCGCCAGATCTAAAAATTTATAGGAGCGGGAGCTTCGATGGAAATCGAACTGAGTCTAGAATTTTTGCGCGTTGTCGAGCAAGCGGCCATTGAATCGGCCAAGACCATGGGGCTGGGCGACGGGCATAAGGCCGATCAGGCCGCTGTCGGCGCCATGCGCCGAGTGATGGACGAAGTGCCCATGGACGGCACCATCGTGATCGGCGAAGGCGAGCGCGACGAAGCCCCGATGCTTTTCATCGGCGAAAAAATCGGCGCCGCTCAACACGTGCGCGGGTTCAATTTCCCCGCCGTTGATATTGCGGTTGACCCGCTGGAAGGCACAAATCTTTGCGCCACCGGAGCGCCCGGCTCGATCACCGTGCTCGCAGCAAGCGAAAAGGGCGGATTGCTCCACGCGCCCGATCTGTATATGGAAAAAATTGTTGTGGGCCCGTCCTGCAAAGGGGCTGTCGATCTGGATTCGCCGGTATCGGACAACCTCACGGCCATTGCGAAACGGCTGGATCGTGATGTGGAAGATTTGGTTGTCGTGGTTCTGGACCGGCCGCGCCACGAAAAGTTAATTTCGGACATTCGCGCGACAGGCGCTCGCATTCGCCTGATCGGCGATGGCGATCTTTCGGCTGGAATTTCCGCGGCCGTCATCGGCACGGGCGTTCACGTCGTCATGGGCACGGGCGGCGCTCCCGAAGGCGTGTTGACGGCCGCCGCGCTGCGCTGCCTGAACGGAGAAATTCTGGCGCGGCTTGTTGTATCCAAGCCCGAACACGAAGAACGCATCGCCAAGATGGGGATCAAGGACGGCAAACGCATCTATCGCACCGAAGACCTGGCGCCCGGCAAGAAAATTATTTTCGCCTGCACCGGAGTGACGGACGGAAACCTGTTGCGAGGGGTTCGCTTCTTCGGCGAAGGTATCCGTACGCAATCGCTCGTAGTCACGCTGGACGAACGCCAGGTGCGCTTCGTGGACACCGTGACGCTCGATAAGCGCCCTGACGTGAAGGTTCGCTTCGCTTAAAAGAGATTAATTCCTGCCCTTCCGATATCGACCTGGATCGTTGAATACAAACTCGCCGCCCAGGCGGCGAGTTGTCTCTTCCCCAAGGATCAAACGACGCCTATTTCCTTGCGATCATCCTGTATAGTATCCGTTTAGCTTAGCTATTGATTAATGGTGGCGCAAATTACCTCAATAGAGATAAGATTACCGCGATTCTAGGTTTGCCAATTCCTGTTTCAATTGAGGAGACTACTGTGAGCCGCCGTTCATTCGGCTACTTCCCGGTTATTCTTTTCTTGCTCTGTCTACCCCTCAAAAACCTGCATGCGCAGGGGGTGTGCGACGCGGGAAATGGCTCGCTCAACCCTGCCCTTCCAGAAGCCATCACGCCTGCGGGAATTATTCTGGAATTCTCCCGCAAAGAGGCGAAATTCAAGGCCGCGCGCGAACGCTACGGCTTCACTCTGAATATTTCCGTAGAAACTCTGGACAATTACGACAGGGTCGACGGGCAATATCAGCAGGTTTCAGAATACACGTTGAACGACATTGGCAAGCGCGTGGAAAATACAACTTTTGCTCCGCAGAGCACCCTTCGGAAATTATCACTTTCGCAGGATGACCTGGACGATATGCGCCAGCGCATACCTTTCCCCCTCACTCCGGAGGAACTGCCGCATTTTTCCATTACCTATGTGGGCCGCCAGGGCGTGGATCAGTTGAATACCTTCGTGTTCGATGTTGTTCCCAAAGACAAGAAAAAAGATACGAAAGTTTTTGAAGGGCGCATCTGGGTGGACGATATGGACCTGATGATCGTGAAAACTTGCGGCAAACCCCGCGAAGACCAGAATGCAAATTTCGCCAAGAAGAATCAAATGGTCAGCCTCACGCCCGTCTTTGTCACCTACCGGGAACAGATTGACGACCAGCTCTGGTTCCCCACTTATTCGCGCGCCGATGAATTATTGCGGTTTCCCAGAGGTTTCGTGCACATCCGTGAAGTGGTGAAGTACACCGACTACAAGCTCTTGCCCAAAAAGTAGATTTGGCCGGAATTCCCTTTTCCGGGTAAGCTGGCTGCGTGACCGCGCCCCTTGAATTGCGGACCGCTCGCCTGTTGCTTCGCTTTCACAAGCAAGAAGACATCCCCTCCCTCGTGCGGCTGGCGGGAGCAAGGGAAGTCGCCGCCACGACTCTCAACATTCCGCACCCATACACAGATGAAGATGCGCGCAAATTCCTGACAAGGTCAGAGGATGATTTTCGCGCGGGGCGCTCTGTGTCATTTGCCATTTGCAAGCTGCCCGGCGATGAACTCTGCGGCGGGGCGGGCCTTGAGATTTCGGAGACGCACCAGCGCGCGGAACTCGGCTATTGGATCGGCGTTCCGTATTGGAGAAAGGGGTACGCCACGGAAGCGGCGCGCGCCATGCTCGAATATGGATTTGCAAACCTGGGATTACATCGGATCCACGCGCACTATTTTGCTGAAAACACGGCGTCAGGCCGCGTCCTTGAGAAAATCGGGATGCGCGCGGAAGGCCGCCTCAGGAATCACTTCCAGAAATGGAATCGTTTTATCGACGTTGAAAATTGCGGAATTTTGTCGGAAGAATTTCGACAAGCCGAGCGCGCCCGCAAAAGCGAGAGCGAGTCTTCCAGTCGGACCGAAAACTCCAGCGAAAGAGATTCTGCCAGCCGTACCGGAAGCACCGGCAAAGGCGAGCCTGCTCGCCGTAGCGAAGTTTCTCGCGAAGGCGAGTAGCGGCGCGAACTCTTCATCATGCAAGAGTTCGCGCCGTTCGCTGAATTTTCTTTTCTTTAGCCGACTACCGGTGGCCCATCGCAGCTGGGTGCATCCG
>DATAPT010000311.1:0-3518 GCA_036265065.1 Candidatus Acidiferrales bacterium
CCCGTTGTTCTGATTCTTGCCGGACTGCTGTACTGGAAATTGCACACGGGGCAAGTTAAGGCTATTTCGGTTGGTTACGTTGGCGATCGCGGGGTCCTCCTGTGGAACACCTTGGCGCAAGTGCGCCAATCCGTCGGCGAACTGCACTACGGCGACCGCGTGGAAGTTTTGAAAGTGGAAGGCCCTTCGGTTCAGGTGCGCACAGCTTCGGGCACGGTCGGGTGGATGCGTGATTCGCATCAACTGATGGACTCCGATTTGTGGGGAAAGATTGCCACCTTGTTGGAGCGCGCCCGCACTCTTCCAGTCCAGGCACGCGGGCGGACAAAAACAGTCAGCAATGTGCGTGCCGTCCCCGGGCGAGACGGCCAGAGAATTTTTCAATTTGGACGCGACACCAAGGTTCTAATCTTGGAGCGAGCTGTCGCAGACGCTCCATCAGGGCCTGAAGAAAATTCGCAGACAGGGAAGCCCTCCGCGCAGGATCAACAAAAGTCAAAGCCAGAGGATTGGCTCCTGGTCATGCGCGCGCCTAATTCCCCTGCTCCCGCTAATACTACGACTAAGACTCCCGCAAACAGCGCTCCGATCGAACCGCAGCGCGCCACAACGGATTCCGTAAGCAGTGGACCAAGTCTCACGGAAACGGGTCCCGCGACAGTGGCCGAACCGTCTGGGCCCGTTGCGGGATGGGTGCTCGCGCGATTCATCGATCTCGATTTGCCTGACGCCGTAAAAGATTACGCCAGCTCCGCCGATTTGCATGTAGTGGCATGGTTTGAACTCAATCGTGTCGCAAACGGTTCCGGCGGTGAAGCGCCGCAATATCTCGTCGCCGGATCGCGCGGAGTTGAGGGCAGCCCTTGCGACTTCACCATGCTGCGTGTTTACACCTGGAGCGTCGCGCGTAAGCGTTACGAAACTGCGTACGTGGAAAGCGATCTCTGCGGGCGACTGCCCATTCAAATATCCGCCGGCGCAAAAGGCCCGGAATTTCAATTTCCAGATGTTGACCAAGGCGGCGCAAAGCGAAAATACGCCATGTTCCAAACAAGTGTCCGACTCGTAAAAGATCGCCCGGCGCAATCAGGTCACTAACCATTTTTTAAAGAATTATGTAGCGCGGGCTTCACAGGCTGCGGAAAATCACACCATGTCATTCCGAAGGGCGGTGTTTGCCCGAGGAATCTGCTTTTTCTTGGAAGCCGATAAGAAAAGCAGATCCCTTACTTCGCTCGGGATGACAATATGTACTTTGTCCGCAGTCTGTTCAGCCTGCGGGTTTGAGGTCTCGTTGCGCCGGCGTCTCGCCGGCGGCTTTTACGTGGCCTTACGACAGCTGAAAACCGCCGGCGAGACGCGGCGCTACAAAACCAAGACCGCAGCTGAAGCCCGCGCCACGAAAACCGCTGCATCCTTGTGAACACTCCCGGCGCGTGCCGCACTTCCCTTCCCAACGCGCGTGGTAATATCCTTGTCGAAAAGTTTCTACGATCATTGGACAAATATTTTTCAAATGGCAAAAATGAATTCCGATTTTACGCGATGGAGATTTTCTTACGCCACACTCCTCGCCATATTTTTTCTGACGTCCTGCGGGAATCACACAACTCCCACCGTCAAAGCCCAGGCGCCTCCGCCGCCGCCTTTTGAATTTCTCGGATCATGGGGAGATAAAGGCGAAGGACCAGGCAAACTGAGTATGGCTGTAGCTTTCTCGGCCGATACTTTGGACAGAATATTTTTTGTCGATCCTGCCGTCGATTTTGTTCACAAATTTGAATCCAAGGGCACACCTCTTCTCTCGTTTGAAGATCCGCGCGTGCGCCGCGCTGCCGGCATTTCAGTTGACGCGGGCGGCGCCATCTACGTGATTGACCCTTCGCTCGGAAACATTGTCGTTTTTTTTCCGGATGGAACTTTTTTTCAAGCCTGGCACATCGCGCCGCAAAGACATTTTTCCGGGCCGATCGGCGTGGGCATCGATGAAGAGGGCACCATCTACTCGCCGGACTTTGCTAATTCTCGAATCCAGAAATTTAACAATCATGGGCGGCTGGTCACCTCATGGCCTGCGCCACAAAAACCTGCTTCGCCCGACGAGCGGCCTTCGTGGGTTGCCGCGGAACCCGATAATGCCGTATTCGTCGCCTATTTCAATACCGGGCGCATTGACAAATTTTCGCCTGACGGCACATCGATCGTCTCCTGGACGGCGGGGGATGCGTCCTCTGGAAACTCGGGGGCACTCTCGGCAATGGCCGTGAACACCGATTTCGTATTTACAATGGGCGCTTCGTCCTCGACAATTCGCGTGTGGACTACGGATGGGACGCATAAACTCGATGTGGATTTGGCCACGAATCTTGGAAAAATAGGCGCGCCACAATTGGCTGTCACCCCTCATGGAGAACTGTTGGTGTTCGATCCTGCTGCCCAAAAAGTATTTCGCTTTCGTTTGCACCTGCCAACGAAGGAGCCCTTATGACATTGCTGCTTACCGAAGCCGACGTTCGCTCCCTTTTGACCATGCCGATTGCGCTGGAAGTTGTGGAAGATTCTTTGCGCCAGCAGGGTAAAGGCGAATTAATACTGAATCCGCGCCGCAGAATAAAAATGCCGGACAATGCTTTGTTGCATTACATGGCGGCGGCCGACCCGGTTCGCGGATATATCGGCATGAAAATTTATACCGTCGCCCGCGGCACGGCGCGTTTCGTGGTGCCGCTTTTCCGCTCCACCACCGGCGAAATGGCGGCGCTGATCGAAGCCGATGCGCTCGGCCAACTTAGAACCGGCGCGGCCAGCGGCGTTGCCACCAAATATCTCGCCAACACGAGTGCGAGCAGTGCCTGCGTCATTGGAACGGGATATCAGGCGCGAACGCAACTGGAAGCCGTCGCCGCCGTGCGCCCGCTCAAACGCGTTCGCGCCTTCGGACGCGATTCCGAACGCCGCGCGAAATTTTGCCGCGAAATGAGCGAAACAATTGGCGTCACGGTGGAACCCGCAACTTCCAACGAAGAGGCTGTGAAAGGCGCGGAAATCATTATCACCGCCACTTCCGCGACCAAGGTTGTGCTCGAGGGCTCGTGGCTCGCTCCCGGCATGCACATCAACGCCATGGGCGCGAATTGGCCGCAAAAACGCGAACTCGATTCCGTTGCGGTTGGCCGCCCTGACAAAATCGTCGTCGATTCCGTCGAGCAATCAAAAATGGAAGCGGGTGATCTCGTGCAGGCGTTTGGCGAAGATTCTTCGCGGTGGAACACGGTGCAGGAACTGTCAGAAATCATCGCGGGCAAACAACAAGGCAGAACAAGCGCCGGCCAGATCACTTTATTCAAATCCAACGGCATAGCAACATGGGATCTGGCGGCAGCAGTCCGCGTATATGAAATGGCGGTGGAGCAAGGTTTAGGCAAAACCATTCCGCTTTGGGAAGCCACAAACTGAGGCACGGTTTTGAGTGGCGCGGGCTTCGGCCTGCGGGTTTTGGTGCTTGCAAGGACTAACCC
>DATAPT010000312.1:0-3107 GCA_036265065.1 Candidatus Acidiferrales bacterium
CTTCAGCCTGTCTGCTGAAAAACACATGATCGCTGTCATTCCGAGCGGAGCGTGGAATCTCTCTTTCTTTGTCCGCCTATTCCTAAATCGAAGAGCGATTCCTCGCTCCGGTCGGAATGACAGAGTTATTATTTTCAGCCGCCTGTTCATGCAATCTGTATTCGGCTCAGAATTTCACTCAAATCAGCTTACAAATCCCTAAACTCCTTAAACTTTGACTTAACAACATTTTTAAGCAAAATTCGCCAACTTGCTTTATATTTGAGTGCTGCCCCATATCTAAAACAGATGAAAGGATGTATCTTCCACAATTATGGACACAAGATTCATTGGCCAACCTCATTCTTGGGACCCCCGACGTTTGTACAGCCAGACCGGCGCCGATTGGCAAATGCGAGTCGATTTTGACCGTTTGCGCAAGGAACGCCTGGAGAAGCTCCGCGCCTCGATGAAGGCAAACGACCTTGGCGCCCTCGTTCTTTTTGCCGGCGCGAATATCCGTTACGCCACAGCCTCCTATCAAGGCAACTGGAAATACAATATCAACATCCGCTATTGCGTGGTTACCCACAACAGCGATCCGGTTCTGTTCGAAACAGCTGGTTCGGACTTGCACTGCGCGGAAATCGACCTGCCCTGGATGGAAGGCAAAATTCGCCCCGCCATCACCTGGCAGTGGGCGGAAGGCGCCGTGCCCTACATGGCCGGCCGCATGGCAGAAAGCGTCATGGAAGTCCTGAAAGAAGCCGGCGTAACCAAAGAACGCATTGGCGTCGATAACTTTGACATGCCCGCCCTCGAAGCTTTCCAGAAGACAGGCCTGAACATCGTAAACGGTTGGCCTGCTGTGTCGCAGGCCCGCGTTGTGAAGACGCAGGATGAAATCGAATTGCTCAAGCAAGCCTCCAGCATCGGCGATGCCGCTATGTGGAAGATCAAGTACGAATGGCTGAAGCCGGGCGTTCGCGAGCGCGAGATCGAAGCCAAGGTTCACGAATTCATGCTCGAACGCGGTTGCGAAATTATTTATGACATCATCGTCGCGTCGGGTGGCAACACCAGCCCGTACCGCCGCTGGGCCACGGATAAGCTGATCCGCCAGGGCGACCTCGTTATCGTTGACATTAATGCAGTCGGCCCCTCCGGCTACTTCATTGACTTCGTTCGCTGCTTCAAGTGCGGCGGAGCGCAGGGCATGAAGATGACCCAGAAGGAAATCGATCTGTACCGCGAAGTGTACGACTCCATGTACGCTGGAATCGACAAGCTGCGCCCCGGCATGACCAGCGCGGACGTTGCCAATGCCTTCCCGGAATACGACGACGACAAATACGGCACCGTGACCCTGCAGCAGTTCGCGCACAGCATCGGCATCACGTTGTACGAAGGCATGTGGATGTCGCGCGCATACTCGCTCAAGTATCCCGCGGAAATTAAGGAAAATATGTACTTCGCGATCGAAACGTTCGCGGGGCATCCGGGATTGCAGCAGACCTGCCGCCTCGAAGAAAATGTTTTGGTCACCGCGAAGGGCCCTGTGGTCTTCACGCTGATGGAACACATGGAAGAGGCCATGAAGCGCTAATGGCCTCTCTACTCGTAGCAGTTGCAGATTCAGTATTCCCAAACCTGGACCTGGCCCGCGCGGTAGTTGCGCGGGCTGGGGCCGATTTGCGTCTGGCCGAGAAGCCTACGCCGGAAGGTATTGTGGCGGTGGCGAAGGATGCCGACGCGGTGCTCGTCACGTACGCAAAAATTAATGCGGACATGATCGGCCAGATGAAAAAGGTCAGGATCATTTCGCGTTTCGGAATTGGCGTCGACAATGTGGACATCGCTGCCGCGACCCGCGATGGAATCGTCGTCACCAAGGTCCCGGATTATTGCATTGACGAAGTTTCCGATCACGCCGTGGCCCTGCTACTTTCACTCATTCGCAAGATTCCCGCTTCCAGCGCGAGGGCGCATGCCGGCCGCTGGGAAATGCCGGCCGTTGTGCCAATTCATCGACTTCGCGGGACGACTCTCGGCCTTGTCGGATTCGGACGGATTCCGCAGCTCGTCGCTCCGAAAGCAAAAGCCTTCGGCATCCGCGTCGTTGCGAGCGATCCTTTCGTTCCACAATCCGTGATGGATGCAGCGGGAGTCAGCAAAGTGGAATTCGCGGAACTCCTTAAGGTTTCCGACTACATTTCCATTCACTCGCCGCTCTTGCCCGAAACGCATCATTTGTTCAGTACGGAAGTGTTCCGTCAGATGAAGCCCGGCGCCCTGATCGTCAACACTTCACGCGGCCCGGTGGTGGACGAAGCCGCGCTAGCAGCGGCGCTCGACTCCAAACAAATTGGCGGCGCGGCCCTCGATGTTCTCGAACAGGAACCGCCAACCAGTTCGCCCTTGTTTGGCCGTGATAACGTAATTTTGACCCCGCACACAAGTTTCTATTCAGTGGAATCACTCGAAGAATTGCAGACGAAAGCCGCGGAAGAGGTCGTGCGTGTCCTCTCCGGCCAGGCCCCGCGCAATCCGGTAAATCCTGAAGCGTTGGCTAACGCGCGCAAGTAAAATAATTTCATAAGGAGAGAGTCATCATGTCGAGCACACCGTGGAAGACAGACAAGTGGTTCGTAAGTCCCTGGAATTTTAATCCCGCAGTAAACGGCGATTTTAAATTCGCGAAGAAAATCGAGTTTCACGACGTAACGCTGCGCGACGGCGAACAGCAGACCGGCGTGATCTTTACCAAGGACGACAAAATCCGCATCGCCGAAGGTTTGGCCGAAGCCGGCGTTCACCGCATTGAAGCGGGCATGCCCGTGGTTTCGCCCAGCGACACAGCGGCGATCAAGGAAATCGTGAAGCGCAACCTCGGCCCGAAAATTTTCGCGTTTTCGCGCTGCATGGTGGACGACGTCAAGCGCGCCGTGGACTGCGGCGTGAAGGGCGTTGTGATGGAAGTCCCTTCCAGCGAACACATCATCAAGTACGCCTACAAGTGGTCCATGGAAAAGGCGATTGACCTTTCCATCGAATCCACCAAATTCGCGCATGAACAGGGACTCGAAGTCGTGTTTTTCCCGATCGACTTCTCCCGCGCCGAAATGAAC
>DATAPT010000313.1:0-2348 GCA_036265065.1 Candidatus Acidiferrales bacterium
ACCAAGAGGCAGATTCCAGCCACCAGGAATCTCGCTATATTCATTGTAAATCACAGGCCCCGGAGGGGGTCAATAGCGAATGCTACAACCTGTTAATATTTGTTTAACTCTCCGGGAATCAAAACCTTAGCAGATGGTCTGGGTGCTAGTTCTCGGACCTTCCCGAAGCGTTTTCGGCAGTCATATACACGGGCCTCTTGAAACGGTTGACGCCTCCTGCACACCTTCCTACATGGTTCAACCTGATTGAGATGTGTAGAAATGGAGCACATTGTGTGATGCAGCTCCCTCCAGCCTTGCCGCTTGTCAGTCATCCTTCGCCCCCTCAATTTGGAAGCGAGGGTTTCGCCAAAATTCGTCAGCGTCTTTTTTTGCCAGCCAATCGATCGAGGCGGGAACAAATTCATAAACGTATTTCCCCACGTTCCTGCCTCTCTGCCTCTCTGCTTCCTTGCCTCTTTGCTCCCGACCTCCGCCTTCTTCCTCGTTCCCTAAACGTGCTCCTCCTCCGCCACCTCCACACCGCGCGCCGCCTTCGCCGCGGCGATTACTTTCTCCGCGATTTCGGCGGGCACATAGTCATAGTGTGAATATTCCATGGTGTAGGTGCCGCGCCCTTGCGTCATGGAGGTCAGGGTCGTCGCATAGTTCAGCATCTCCGCAAACGGCACAGAGCCCTTTACGATGACGGTCGCTCCACGCACTTCGCTGCCGTTGATCCGCCCGCGTCGCGAACTCATGTCGCCCATGATGTCTCCGGAATATTGATCGGGCGCGCAGACCTCTACGTGCATCACGGGCTCGAGCAGCGCCGCGCGGGCCTGCTTCATACATTCTTTAAACGCCAGCGAGCCGGCAATTTTAAATGCCATGTCCGAGCTGTCCACATCATGGTATTTGCCGTCATACAAAACGGCTTTGAAGTCGACAACCGGGAAGCCGGCGAGGTAGCCGCGTTCGGCGGATGCGCGGATTCCTTTTTCGACCGAAGGTATCCAGTTCTTGGGGATCGCGCCGCCAAAAATATCGTCGACAAATTCCATGCCCGTGCCGCGCGCGCCCGGCTCGAGGCGAATGCGGCACACGCCGAACTGGCCGTGCCCGCCGGTTTGTTTCTTGTGCTTACCCTCGGCGTCGGCCTTGCCGCGAATCGTTTCGCGGTATGGCACCTTGGGCGGATGGAGCTTGAGGTCCACGTGATAGCGCTTGTGCAGCTTGGCGACGACCACTTCGATGTGCTGCTGGCCCGAACCCGCCAGCAAAAATTCCTTGGTCTGCGGATCGCGCGAAAAACGCAGCGAAGGATCTTCTTCCAGGATTTTGTGAATCGCGGGGCCGATGCGGTCTTCATCCGCGCGCGTTTTGGGCTCAACCGCGAAGGTGATCGAAGGCTCGGGAACGTGCGGCAATGGATAGTGAATGGGCGCGGACTTTTCTCCGAGCGTGTCCCCGGTAAAAGTTTCTTTCAGCTTCGCGACCGTGCCCAGGTCGCCCGCATGCAGCTCCGAGACGGGAGTGGCCGTCTTTCCTTGGGTTACCTGAATGTGCTGCAAGCGTTCGCTCGTGCCGCGCGTAAAATTCTGCGGCTGCGCATCATTTTTCAGGACGCCGGACATGACTTTGAAATAAGTGACCCGCCCTGCGAACGGATCGGCCAGCGTTTTGAAAACAAAAATGGACAGCGGTTCGGTGTCGGCGATTTTTCGCTGAATTTCCGCGCCCTTGCTCGCGGTTTCGCTGTGGCCGATGGCTACAGCGCGCTGCGATGGGTCCGGAAACACCTCGGCCAGCAGATCGAGCAATGTGGCGCTGCCGATATTGTGCAGCGCCGAAGTCAGAACAACTGGGTAGAGGGTCTTCGCCTGAAATTCTTCGCGCAAGCCTTTCATCAGGTCTTCGATCGGCAGCGTGCCTTTCTCGAAAAATTCCGCCATCAGTTCGTCTTCGCCTTCGGCTACTTTTTCAACGAGCGCCTCATGCGCGGCCTTGGCGGTCTCGGCCAGCACCGCGGGAATTTCTTCGATTTTCGGCTTGCCGTCGCCGTCGGGCGTGAAGAAATGAGCTTTCATCGTGATCAGGTCGATCACGCCGCGAAAGCCTCGCTCCGAGCCGATTGGCAACTGCAGAGCCACGACGTTGCGCCCGAAGACGCGCGTAATCGATTCCATGGCGCGGTCGTAGTTCGCCAGTTCCCGGTCCATCCAATTAATGCAGAAGGCGCGCGGCAGATCGTACTCGATGCCGAAGTCCCACACTTTTTCCGTGACCACCTGCACGCCTGCCACGGCATCCACCACGATCAGCAGGGCGTCGGCCGCCACGAGCGACGCGCGCGTATCATTCAGAAA
>DATAPT010000314.1:0-7611 GCA_036265065.1 Candidatus Acidiferrales bacterium
AGCTTTCTTCAGGGATTCCAGCCAGAACATATTCCGATAGTTGTGATACCCACCGAAGGCTTCGTCGCTTCCCTCGCCGGATATCAGAACTTTCACGTGCGGGCGGGCCAGCTTCGAGACGTAGTAAAGCGCAACACTAGCGGGCTCGCACACGGGTTCTTCCATAAAACGCACATACTCGGGAAGGAACGCCGCGAATTCCTTCGCGCCGATGGACATTTCATAATGTTCGGAACCGAATCGTTCGGCCGCAAGCCTGGCGTACGGACGCTCATCGACGACACCGGGATAAGAAAATCCAATGGTATAGGAACTCGTAGGCTTATCCGTTTTTTTTGAGGCAAGGCTCAGCATCGCGGTGGAGTCCACGCCGCCGCTTAGAAGAAATCCAACCGGCACATCGCTGATCATGTGCATCTGCACGGATTCGTCCAAAAGTTTCACAACGTGCTGCTCGAGTGCTTCCTCCGATCCATAGCTCTCGCCTCGCTCGAAACTGAGATCCCAATATTTTTTGATGCGAATTTTTCCATCTTGAACGATCATCCAATGACCGGGTTCGAGCTTGTAAAAATTGCGCATCAGCGTTGATGTGCCGGGAACGTAATAATAAGTAAGAAAGCGATCAATCGTAGCCGCATCAATTTCGCGGCGAACGGCGGGATCCACGAGCATCGCCTTCATCTCTGAGCCGAACGAAATAAAATTCTCGTCCAGATAATAGTAGAGGGGCTTGATCCCGACTCGATCCCTCGCCATGAACAGAGTTTTGTGAACGGAATCCCAGATCGCGAACGCGAACATGCCTCGTAACTTCTTAGTGCAGTCCGGCCCGAATTCTTCGTATAGGTGAACGATGACTTCGGTGTCGGTTTTGGTTCTGAAAATATGTCCCTTGGAAATCAGTTCGGCGCGCAGCTCCTGGAAATTATAAATTTCGCCGTTAAAAACGATCCAGATCGTCCCATCTTCATTCGAGAGCGGTTGATGCCCTCCGCTCAGATCGATGATTGAAAGCCGCCTGAAACCAAGCCCGATCTGATCCTTAACGTAATACCCCTCATCGTCAGGGCCGCGATGAACAATCGCGTCGGCCATTTTTTTTAACAGGCCCGGCGCGATGCGCGCCTCTGGGTCGAAGCTGAGCTTGCCGCAAATACCGCACATAAGGTTATCTCCTGAAACTCAATTTTTACTATTTCCGGTCCAGTAAAAATTTGGCGATATCTTTGCAACTTGAAATTCGCTTCCAAAGACTTCAGTGGGAGGCGGCGGCAACCGTCTGTCCCGTGGGGTTTACCTGAATAGTCTCCGCGGCGGACGGTGACTTGCGATTCGATTCGTCTGGAGACACGATTAACGAGTGCAAACGATCCTTGGCCGGAAACAACCTGTCCCGAAATCGCAGTGCCGGCCACTCGACAAGATGGGTCAGGATGGTGCCTAACACGATTGCCGTCGCATACTCCAAGGCCATCGCAATCGGCCAGCGCACCGCCGGATTTATATGATTGGCAATGCCAAAGCACGCATCGCGCACCGCCAAATGCCACAAATAAATCCCGTATGAGTACACGCCTATTTTCGCGATGACTCGATAGAGAACGAAGTGCCGTATCACCCCAGAATGCCGGTACAGAAGCAGCATGAATGCCGCGTATCCCAGATAGATCCACGTGTAACCAACCGTGTATAGAAGCGCTGGCTTGTGGTTCGCATAGGCCATGAACGCCATGGCTGAAATCCAGATGGACATCAACAAAACTTTGCGGCCGGCGATCCATTCAAACTTTGCAGGATAGAACTGCATCAGCGCGGTCAAAATCACGCCGAACAACAGCGAGTCAATCCTCGTGTGCGTGCCATGCTCTGCCATTTCGCGCGCGCCCAGGGACCAGGCGGCGCAACGAGCCGCCAGAACGACCGCCAACAACGTCGTAAAGGTGAAAATCATTTTGCGGATCGGCCATTTCCGCAAAACCATCCAGCCGATTGAGATCGAAAGAAATAAGTAAAAGTGCTCTTCAATCGATAGCGTCCACGTATGATCGAGGCTGCTCCCTACGTAATTCTGAATGTGCAGCAGGTTAGCCCACAGAAAGGAATGGATAGGGTGCCTGTGAACAATGACCTGAAAAAGGATGTAGAAATAATAGGCTGGCCATATTTTCAGTCCGCGACGAATGATGAAGCGCTTTACGTCGAGCGCTCCCGTTTTCTTATATTCACTCAGCAGTACACCGCCCACTAAAAATCCGCTGAGAACAAAAAATAAATCAACGCCGCTCCAACCCACCGCCTTCAGCGAGGCCTCTATTCCACGGAAAACCGCAAACGGCGTCTCCGGGCTCAAGGCGTGAAATCCGATAACCAGAAGAATCGCTACGCCGCGAACAAAATCGAGTTCAATGCTTCTGCCATCGCTGTCCAAATAACGCAGTAGAACCGAGCATAGACTCCCGGCCCGTTCCTGCGTTTCGCATCCGCTGCCGAAGCCGGGGCTCGGCCTGGACACATCGACACTTGGAGGAAGCCCCGAAGTCAAATTCTGGATGCTCATATGTGTGGCAGGATCCCTATAAGGATGTAACGAGGTTTTCCTATTTTTTTCGGGTGCATTTATTTTTAATGAACCCGCGAGGCACTTGCGGCCAGCGCTTTTTCGTATATACCCATCAGCAAGCCGTAATTCTGGTCAGGCGTGTAAGCCGCTTCATATTTTCCGCGCGCCGCGTGGCCCATCTTCACAAGTTGCGCAGGATGATTCCACGCCCATTGCACGGTTCTGGCTAAGTCTTGAGCGTCTCCGGCATTGAAATGCAGGCCCGTCACATGATCCTCGACAATTTCAGATGGACCGCCAAGTCTCGAACACACCACGGGAGTTCCGCAGGCGAAAGACTCGACAATGCACATCGGGAAACCTTCGTACCAAACACTTGGAACAACAAGAAATCGCGCTCCCTTGACCGCGTTGATCGTCTCGGCGCGCGATAATCTTCCACGAAAAACAACTCCAAGGAGCTGCGCTTCACGGGCGTACGCTTCCAACTCCTGGCGTTCGGGACCTTCTCCCACGATTTGCAGGGGATACAGAACGGGAAGGTTTTTCCACGCATCCAGCAGGACGCGCACCCCTTTGCTTTCGTGCAGACGTCCGACAAACACCGCATATTCACCGAAACCAAACCGCTCGCCAGGATCAGGGTCGGCGAAATTGGGTTTGACCACGAACTGGTCATCCGAAAACCCGGAGGTAATGAATTTTTCCCTCGCAAAATCCGTCAGGGCGATGAAACGGGTCACTGATTTTCGCCACGTATCCAATGCGCGGTGAAAGGCCAGCATGGCGGCGACTACCGCAGTTGCTCCACGCGAATTGCGGTAGCAACCATGTTGAATACTTCGAAGCAAGGTGTGGTCCAGGCATGCCTCGCAGATGCGACCGTCGCGAAAAAAATTCGTGGACGCCGGGCACAACAGGCGAAAGTTGTGAAGTGTTTGGATGACAGGAATGCCGCGCTCCGAACATGCCGAGTAGATCGATGGAGAAATCACCATGAATGTGTTGTGGATGTGGACAATATCAGGGCGCTTTGAGTCCAATATCGCGGCGAACTCGTGGCGACTCTTCGACGACCACACGGTGCGAGGCGCAGCGGCGATCCTGTCCACTAAGGATGCGTTTCGCAGCTCATGATTGCTTCGCACATAAGGAATTACTTCGTGCCCTTTCCGCTCAAGCAGGCGCTTTTCGCTTTCAAAAACGACCTCTTCCCCTCCCGCCTCCTGATAAGAATTGTGGACTAAAATGATTTTCATATGTGAATTACCACGCGTATCCGCAAACTCGATCTCGTCACTTTTATTGTTTCGGAGGGTCAACCCGCAAATGCCCTTCCAGCAGAACCGGAACTGGTCCGATGTCGATGTTCGACGCCTTCAAAGTTTGGCGCGCTTCCAGCAGCGGCGTCGCGCCTTCTACTTGCCACGCCTGGGGCACGTCGAATTTGCGGATGCCGTGCGGATTCCAGACGATCCAATTTTTCTTTCCCGCACGATTCAGTTGGCAGATCCACATCCCATCTATTCCTTGCGAGCACCCTGCCATTTGCGCGCCAATGAGCCAGCGTTGAATCACTTCGTAAGCGTGTCCCGCGGGAGTAATGGTGTGTTCTTTTTCCTTGTACGTTACGACCGCTGCCGCTCCGTTATCCCATGCGTACCAATAAAATCGCTGGACTCCCGCAGCCCACGAAAGGGTGAATGCACGCGCAAGAAAGCCTGCCGCAACTTCGTCAGACTCAATTTTCGCCGGTGGAAACCATCCGGTTTCTGTATTCCACAACGGCAAATTTCCCAGATTATTCGCTGCCATGATTTTCCGAACACGCTGAATGACCGGGACCATGTCCTCCGGAAGCAGCGTCTGGGGATCGACATAAAAGTGGTAGCCAATCGCGTCCACATTTTGGCCGCCGCCTTTCTGCATGAATTCCTCAAACCAGGGGATTCCATAATTCGCCGTCACCGACGGCGAAACGACGATCGCTTGCGGGTCTATGCTGTGGACGATCTCCGCCGCTTCCGTCGTCAGCGCCACCATCTGATCAATCGTGCCGGTCCAAAACTCCCTCAAGTTCGGCTCGTTCCAAATTTCGTAAGCATGGATCCGGCCTTTATACCGCATGGCCACGGTCCGCACGTAGGTGCGCCAGTCTTCCATGCTTGCGGGTTCCGCACTGAAACCCGGCGTATAGTTCGAAGAAAGTTTAGGCCGCGCGGATGCCCATGGCGGAGAACCGGCTAACGGGAGCAGCACGCTCGTGCCATGCTGCTGCGCGATGGAAACATAACGGTCCAGTCGTTCGAATCGCCATTGCCCCTGGGCCGGCTCAATATCGGGCCACGTGACATCCGCATCCCAAAGACGCCACTCCGGCACCGGAACGCTCGGCCACGGAGTCGGCGTGGGGCGGTCCAGGTGATGGATGTGCAATCCAAAATAAGTATCAGGAATGGTCGCAGTCGAACTCACGAGGTCTACGGCAAAAGACGAGTCGATGAATAAGATCGGAATAAAAACTGCGAAAATTAATAAATGGCTGCGAAATCGGAACATCGTTCACTTTCTTTCGGCGCGATTTTTTTGGAATGGCTTACGTGGTTTCAAAAGCTGGTGCGCAAAGCAATTCTTCTTGGTTGAGATGTAAACGGGGAGCAAGCAACGCCGCATCCGTGCCGGCGACGACCGATACGCACAAAGCCCATTGCAAGTCCTGAAGCAAAATGGTGCACTCCCCCAGGTTGTAAAACAGGAAAAATAGAAAAAATGCCAGAGGCCAAAGCGTTTCGCTGATTCGCTCCCTTTCAGAAAAGTAATACGCGCGTTTCATCCCCGCCCCAAGAAAAATGAGCGTGAAAAGAAAACCAACAGCGCCGAGGCCCAGTAGAATTTCAAGGTATCCGTTGTGCGAATACATGATCGGCTCGCCCAAGGCCTGATCCACCGCTTGAGATTGCGGCGACGAACCGTACCAGAATCCTGCATAACCATAGCCCAGTACCGGTCGCTCAAGGATGAACGAAGTGACCATGCTCCAAATTGCAGTCCTTCCAGTCAAGTTCGAGGAGCGCCCCAGAACCCCGGTAGCGCTTCCCCGATCAATCGCAAGCACTGTCGCGCCGGATGCGATGAGCAGCAGGATAACCAAAACAATTGCATACAGTGGAACCCGGAACCGGTGATTCGCGAATTTATAAATCTCGATAATTAACAAAGTCGCGACCAGCGCAACCAGTGGCGTAACTGAATTGGAGAAGTACAACAAGACCGTGGAAATCAGAATGGCAGCCCACTTCGCAAATTTGGAGAAGAACGTTTGCGTGGGGAGATGCCATTCCACGAGGATCGATATTGCCATTATCGAACCCAGTTGATTCTTGTAATTGAATATTCCCTGCCACTCGCCCTGGCTTTCCGACAGCTGCGAAATCCCGTAAGCGGGAAAAAAAAGAACGCAGGCCAAGCTCAGGACAGCCATGATGCGAAATATCCAGTTCATCAACCGAAGCTGTTCTTCAAGCGTGAGCCGCACAGCAAGCGCGATTCCCAGCAGACTCGTTCCAAGCACAGCGATGCTTCGCTGAAACGCCAGAGTCGGCGTCTCAACCCACAGGCAGGAGACAAAAGCCATCAGCACCAGCGCGACCAGAAACCAGTTGCGGCGAAAGACAAACAAAGTATCGCGAAGGTATGGAGCTAAGACCATTATCACGGCGAAATAGGTGACGGCCAGAATCAGGCGCATGACGGGGTTCCCTGATGTCAGCCCATCGCCTCGACTCAGGAAAAAATCGAGAAATCCCCGCGACAATATAAATAGACAGACCCCCAGTACAAACGGCACTAGAATTTTTCGACAGGTGTTCATGCTTCCGCTCTCGCTTGTAAAGATTCAGCGTCGGGCGTCGCGCTCGAGGAATGGCGTGACAATGTCAGCGCCGCAGCGACTATCCCGAGCGTCAGCAGCGTGTCCGAAGCGATGCTCGACCATGCTGCACCGCGCCACGAATACGCGGGGATGATCCACAAATTGATAAGGACATTAAATACTGCGACGCCGATTTGGATGGATGCCTTCAATGCCTGATGCCCTGCGCCGGCCAGCGCATCCGAAAGGAAATAATGAACAACTCTCAGCACCGGCAATATTGCCAGCCACCGCAATGCTTCTACGGTGGAGCGGTACTCTTCTCCCAAAACGTACGGCACGAGGCCAGCGCCAGCCAGAACCGCGATGCACACGAGAACGGCGTAGCAAAGGCCATACATGATCAGTGGCTTGGCATACCGCAAAGTTGCCGCGACTCCACCTATGCCAACTCGCCAGAAATTTGGATATGCCGCTCCCAAAAGTGAAGTCACGGGCGCGAAGCTGACGTCAATCAAACGATACGCCGCGCCGTAGATTCCAGTCGCTTCGAGCGTTCCAAGACGAGCGAGCATCGTCTTATCGATATCGTTATAGATGGTTGCCGCGCTATTGCCGAGAGCTATGTAGAAACCCTCTTTGTCGTCCGCAAAGGATCGCGGAAGCTCGAAAGCCGGAGCGCCAAGCTTTACGAGCGTCACGCCCAACGACGCCAGCGCCACGAGGCAAGTACTGACAAAATAAAATTCGCCCCATTGCAGCGCCGTGGGGTTGTGGTGAAGCGCGACCAAAACACCCGCCGCCGCGAGCCGGCTCACGCTCAGGAACACACTGATCGCCGCGGTCCACTGTAAGAGGTCGAAAGCCATGAATGCGCGTCCGCACACTTCCGTGATGTTGAAAGCAAAGAGATCAGACAATGCCACGTAAATCACAAGTTGGGTCGGAATCGCAACTGGCAATACGAACTTCGAAAGCAGGAGGATCACGCCGATCAGGATCGAACTCGCCACCAAGGTTGTGGCTAGCGCCCTGCCCCAGCTCTTGCTGAACTGCTGCCTATCGCGCGATACATCCTTGATGACGAGAAACGCCCGGCCCAGGCTCCCAAACGGCGCGAAAATGCTGACGAGCCCGACGACGCCCACGAATGCCCCATATTTCGAAACTCCCAGCG
>DATAPT010000315.1:0-4887 GCA_036265065.1 Candidatus Acidiferrales bacterium
AAGATATGGCACAACGGAAAGTTGATCAAATGGGATGACGCGAAAATTCACGTCCTTTCCCACGTCGTCAGCTATGCCTCGGCGGTCTTCGAAGGCCTGCGCTGCTACGAAACGAAAAACGGCCCGGCGATCTTCCGCGTACGCGAACACATGCAGCGCATGATCAATTCCGGAAAAATTTACCGGCTTGACCTGCCCTACACGGCGGAAGAACTCTCGATCGCCGCTGCGGAAGTGGTCCGCGTGAACAAGCTGAATTCCTGCTACATCCGCCCCATCGCGCTGCGCGGATACGGCGACATCGGCGTGGGCGGCATGGCCGTTCCCATCGAAGTCTACATGGCGTGCTGGGAGTGGGGACGCTACCTCGGGCCGGAAGCCATCGAAAATGGAGTGGACGTTTGCGTCAGCTCCTGGAACCGCATGGCGCCCAATACATTGCCAAGCATGGCCAAGGCCGCCGCGAATTACATGAATTCGCAGCTCATTCACATGGAAGCGCATGCCAACGGCTACTCCGAGGGCATAGCGCTCGACACCAACGGTTATGTGAGCGAAGGCTCGGGCGAAAACATTTTCCTCGCCCAGGATGGCGTGCTTTACACGCCTCCCGCCGGCTCCAGCGTTTTGCCGGGCATTACGCGCAGCTCAATCATCACGCTGTGCGAAGAAATGAAAATTCCGGTTCGCGAACAGTTGATTCCCCGTGAAATGCTTTACATCGCGGACGAAGTTTTTTTCACCGGAACCGCTGCGGAAATCAGCCCACTGCGATCCATTGACCGGATCAAGGTGGGCAAGGGATCGCGCGGCCCGATCACCAAAGCCCTGCAGGATGAGTTCTTCTCGATTCTCAGCGGCGCCAAGGAAGATCGGCACAACTGGCTCACGCCGGTTAATGTGCCTTTGGGCGCCGCCACTCGTTAGGAAAATATTTTTTATAAATTCGTTTCGAGAAACAGCCAGACATAGATAAGTCGTCCGGCTGTTTTATTTCCAACATCATTTGCGCATGATCGCATTTCGATTTGAATTGCACGTGCACTAAAACCTGCCCGCCCGAAAAACGGGCGGTCTCTACAAAAGCGACGGCGGCTTCATCGCAAAATGAAAGATCACTTTTTGCTTTGTTTTGCATTGAATCTTTGACTCGCCCGCTCGCCTTCTCTTACAATCTTTCTCCCCATCGAAAAAGAGGGTGGCCGTGCTCTGGCGGGTCTGCCGGGAGAATTTTTTCATGTATTCGAAGCCCCAGAAAATTGTCGCTGAATTTATCGGCACCTTCGCCCTGGTATTTTTTGGCGCAGGCGCAGTAATCGCCGATCAATTTCTGCGTACCAACGCGACCGGCCAACCTGGCTTTGGTTTGCTGGGCATTGCACTGGCTCAAGGCTTGGCTTTCGGCATTATGGTGACGGCGCTTGGACATATTTCCGGCGGGCATTTTAATCCTGCAATCACGATCGGTTTTTGGGTCACCCGCAAGATATCGTCATTTGATGCGATCACTTATTGGATCGCGCAAGTGGGAGGAGGCATTGCGGCAGCCTACTTATTGCGAACACTTCCCTTTGAGGCGTGGGGCTCCGCGCAGCTGGGAACCCCGGACCTTGCCATTGGCGTGACGCGGGCCATCGGACTTATTTTTGAAGCCGTGATGACTTTTTTCCTCGTTTTCGTGTTTTTCGCTACTACCGTTGACGACCACGGCGCGTCACGCAAGACTGCCGGGTTCGCTGTAGGGCTAACCATAACGATAGCAATCTTGGTGGGAGCGCCTTTTACAGGAGCTGCGCTGAATCCCGCGCGCGTCCTGGGCTCGGCGATTGCCTCAAATCACTGGACAAATCATGGTGTCTACTGGTTTGGACCGCTTGGAGGAGGCGTTGTGGCCGGCTGGCTGTATGACACGCTGTTTCTCTCGAAAAAGGAACTATAAACTTCCGCTTCCATTCTTTGCCGCTTTCGTGATCCACAAATAAATTACAGATTCCTGAGGGGAATTTTTTAAGCCATCTGCTATCATTTCTCGCGGAGATCCATGAATCCGGCACGCATTCCGCTATTCCCGCTAGACCTTGTCCTCTTCCCCGGCCAGGCGATGCCCCTGCATATTTTTGAGCCGCGCTACCGGGAGATGACCCGCCATTGCATTCAGAAGCAGACTCCATTTGGAATTCTTCGTGTGAGCGGTGTGAATCTGGCGCAGACGGGCTGCTCCGCAATGATCGTAAAAGTCCTCAAGGAGTATGAAGATGGCCGCACGGATATCCTGACCGCCGGCCAAACCGCGTTTCGCTTGATCCGTTTGCATGAGGAAAAAATTTACATGGAAGCGGACATCCTGTTTCTGGAGGAAGATTTCACCGGTGTGGATGCCGCCGTTTCCGAACAACTGGAGGAACTCTGCGACCAGTGTCACCGCCTATTGTATGGCGATGTCGCGCCGCGCTTTGAAACAGATGGCGGTATTTCGCTGGCCTACCACGTGGCAACCGAACTGCCGCTCGATACGGGAATGCGCCAGAGCCTCCTCGAAATACGTTCTGAATCCGAGCGGCAGTCGCGCCTCGTTGCGCATCTGCAGGATTGGTATCCCCAGTTGAAAAAACGAGAGCGTGTCCGAGGCAAAGCGGCGGGCAACGGCCACAGCAAATTATAGTGTGTTCCTCTTGCAACTCCTCTTCCCTTATTTGCAATGAAATGAAATAACGATTTAAGTATAATTGGCGTATAGTCTCCGCAAGTCCAGGCAAAGGAGTGCAATAATGAAATGTGCTTGTTCTCTCCTTCACCGTTCCTGGTTTCGCCAATGATAAAAAACCGAAAGTGGAAGAAGAGCCGGTCGTGTTTGGCATTACAAATCAAAATGCGGCGTGCGTGATCTTCAGGGAATACACTGAAAAGAACACCAAGTTCTGGGGCATTGCGGTTACACAGAGCCGGACCAGCGCTCTTGAAGTTCTCGAAACGCAGAATTACGATCTTCCGCAGAAGAAATGGGTGGGGCAGGAAGGCGCGGACGAATTGATGCGCCTCGCCGTAAAGGGCCGGGTCAAGTACGTTAAGATTCCGGAGAAATACACTCCCGGCCAGTTGGACAAAGCCCGCGCGGCGTGCAAGGAATCTGTCGCTGCTTCACCGGCAGACTAGCTTCCACGCGCACTGTGACTCCGCGCGAATTTGCAATGATGCGCGACATTTTTTGCAGCTTTTCCTGAATTCAGCAGTAATCCTCCGTCTGACATATAATAGGACTTGAGTGATTGGGGGCCCCATGACTACAAAACCCGGAACCCTGGGTGAATTGAAATCGTTTTCCGGCTATGCGGCTGGAAACGCATGCCGCACTGTGAAAGATGAACTCCGCGCTAACATTTTGAAAAAGCTGGAAGCTGGCGAGCCACTCTTTCCTGGCATTCATGGCTACGAAGAAACTGTTCTCCCGCAAATCGCCAACGCGCTGCTCGCGCGCCACAATTTTATTTTGCTGGGCCTCCGCGGCCAGGCAAAGAGCCGCATTCTGCGCGGCCTCGTCAATTTTTTGGATCCGGAAATGCCCTACATTACGGGCTGCGAAATTCATGACAATCCTTATGCGCCGCTATGCAAAGCCTGCCGCGACATGGTCGCGGAAATGGGCGACTCCACGCCCATCTCATGGCTTGGGCGCGATGCGCGCTTCATTGAAAAACTGGCCACGCCCGACGTAACCATTGCGGACATTTTGGGCGACGTCGATCCCATCAAGGCCGCGCGATCCGGACGAGCTCTTGGCGATGAACTCACGATTCACTACGGCCTGCTTCCCCGCGCCAATCGCGGCATCTTCGCGGTGAACGAACTCCCTGACCTCGCGGGAAAAATTCAGGTCGGATTATTCAACATCATGCAGGAAGGCGACATCCAGATTAAAGGCTATCCGGTGCGCATGCCGCTCGACGTGCTGCTCGTCTTCACCGCCAACCCGGACGACTACACCGCGCGCGGAAAAATTATTACTCCGCTCAAGGATCGTATCGGTTCGGAAATCCGCACGCACTACCCCGCCACGGTCGAGGAAGGCGTTTCGATCACCAGGCAGGAAGCATGGGTGGCGCGCGATGGCGGCAGGTCCGCCGTCGACGTTCCCGATTATTTGCGTGAAGTCGTCGAACTCGTGGCATTCTTTGCGCGCGACGATAAGCGGATTGACAAGCGTTCAGGCGTGAGCCAGCGTCTGCCCATCGCTGCGCTGGAAAGCGTCGTCAGCAGCGCGGAGCAGCGTGCTGTGCGCAATCGCGAGGCACGCTCCTCGGCTCGCATCGCGGACGTCTACGCGGCGCTTCCCGCCATCACCGGAAAAATGGAACTGGAATACGAGGGCGAGCTGCGCGGCGCGGAAAACATCGCGCGTGAGCTGATTCGCAATGCTGTGGGCAAAGTTTTCACCACTCGCATGGAGGGCGCAAATGTTCAACCTATCGTGCAGTGGTTTGAGCTGGGCGGCGAACTGAAAGTTCCTGAAAGCGCTCCCGCTGCCGATGCTCTCGTTCAGTTAAAAAAAATCCAGGGTTTGATGGAAATCGTGGAGCGCATGGGAGTCGATGGCCGCAGCGGCCCCGCGGGAATGGCCGCAGCCGCTGAATTCATTCTTGAGGGCCTCTGGGCGCACAAGCGCATCAGCCGCAACGAAGAACGCGGCTTCCACGCCGAGCGTCCCAAAGCGCCCGATCCGCGCGAACAGCAACAACGTCCGCCGCGTCGCCAATTTAATTGATGAATGTGCTGTACAGGCTGCGGAAAAAGTCGGTTCGACGTTGGGTCTAGTAGAACAGGCACTCTTGCCTGTGCGGGTTTTGCTGGAGTTAACAAGAGCGCACAGGCAGGAGTGCCTGTGCTACACGA
>DATAPT010000316.1:0-4691 GCA_036265065.1 Candidatus Acidiferrales bacterium
AACAGTTATGAAATTATTTCCTTTGTTGTTCTCGCTATTCTTAGCGCATTAAGTCACTTTTGGTACATTTTCATTCTCTTCTGCGCGGTTATTGTATTGCGCCGGATCGTCAGTTTCGTATCCCACTTCGTCGTATCTTCCCTACACTTTGTTCCGTGGCATGCGTGGAAAAGCAGCCCTTCAAACCTCCGTGCAACGGAAATCCAGAATCAGGTATTTAAACCTTCCAAAATAAGCTAGAGCGTGGATTGTTAGCTTCATCGATCGATGCGACTATTGCCACGCTCTGAAATCGCAATGCTGTAAAAAAAAAACAGATTTCGGGGCATGGAGCTCAATCATGTTGCACTGGACACTTATTTTCCTGGTTGTAGCGATTATCGCGGCGGTTTTTGGTTTTGGAGGAATAGCGGCAGCTTCCGCCGGAATCGCCCGCGTTCTATTCTTCATTTTTCTCATTCTCTTCATCGCTTCGCTGCTGGGCGGACTGATTAGAAGAGCTTAATGAAGCGACAGGAAAGAGTCTTCCCATAAGCGACGGGGCGGATGATGACGGGAGAATTGTATTCCATGTGCCACGCGTCGGGATTTGACATTCGAAAGTTTAAGAGGTGAAAAATGAAAACACTATTGGGGCTTTTGTTGGCAATATCCTTGGCTTCGGCGACAGTTTGGGCAGCCGATAAAGACGATAAAGACAGGGTGAAGCAGGAAGATCGTTTAAAAAACTCTGGGGTGGTCTTGAATGAAATTCTCAACATAAAAGAGAATATTCCCCAGGATCTTCTCGACAAAGCAAAATGCATCGTTGTTATTCCTTCTGTTGTAAAAGCGGCATTTATCGTGGGTGGAAGCTATGGTCGCGGCACCGTTATATGCCGCACGGACAAAACTCGAACAACATCATGGGGAGCCCCCGCCATGATGGTTTTGGAAGGCGGCAGTGTTGGCTTCCAGATTGGCGGCGAGGCCACGGATTTCGTGTTGCTCATCATGAACGATCGCGGCGTGCATAGCTTATTGCACAGCAAAGTAAAGCTGGGTGGCGATGTGTCGGTTGCGGCAGGGCCGGTGGGCAGAACTGCTGAAGCGGATACGGATGCGTACGTCAGAGCAGAAATTCTGACTTACTCGCGAGCGCGTGGAGCGTTCGCGGGTGTTTCTCTGGAAGGCGCTTCCTTGCGACCCGACGATGAGGGAAATGATGCGCTGTATGGCCGCAAGATTTCCGCAAACGATATAGTTCTGGGCCCTTCGCCTGCTACCCCGCCAGCCGCACATCAACTTGTTGCCATACTGGACAAAGCCTCGCCAACATCACGAGCGCATAACTGACTCCTGCCGAACGGGGGAGGGCACGCAAGTGCTTTCCCCCTCCTTCCCTTTTAAATTCCGCGCGAATTATCCGTTTAACCTGTCATTCACTGGCTTCTCCGCGAAGAAATTTGACGCTATCTCCTTGAGTAGCCACGAACTTTCATCGGTTTAGCCCTACAGCTTCCGGCAGCAGCAAATACGTCCCATCATTGATTGTCTATTCCCCGTCTTCCCAATATATTCGGTTTCAAAGCACCCTTCTTAAAACGATGAAAGGAGAAAATCATGCGAATCCTAAAAGCAACACTCTTCCTTCTGACATTACAGATTCTCCTCGGCGGCGTTCAACTTGGCGCCATGCAGGATGATTCCTCTCACAGAGGTCCCCGAAACAGTGAGCCATATTTGAAACGCGAAGTAGGTCATGAGCTCGCAATGGTTCCCTGGTACACAGTCTTCGACATCCTGAAATATTCGGTCAGTGGGAATGAGGTAACTCTCAGCGGTGCCGTGGTAAATCCGACGGTAAAAACGGATGCTGAAAATGCGGTCAAGCATATCGAGGGCGTGGAAAAAGTGAACGATCAAATCGAGGTGTTGCCGCCTTCCCCGATGGATGACGAAATCCGGCGCGCGGAATATCGCGCAATTTACTCACAAGGGACGCTTTCGCGGTACGGATTGGGTTCACTCCAGGCCATACACATTATTGTTAAGGGTGGCCATGTCACGCTCGAGGGGAGTGTGGATAATCAAACGGACAAGAATTCTGCCGGCCTGTATGCCAATGGCGTAGCCAATGTTTTTTCCGTGACCAACAATCTGCAAGTATCGGGAGGAAAATAGAGGGAGCCCGTTTAACCAAGACGAACGATTATATGATGCTCTAAACCGTCATCGGAAAGTGGAATGTTGGCCGGTCCTGGAACCGATTTGCCATCGAATTCCACTCGCGACACGCCGCGGCAGACGCCCTGGGGGTTTTCCACTTGGATTAAATATTTTGCCGAGTGGTAGTTAAAGGTGATTGAATAGTTTGCCCACGATTTTGGAATGCATGGATCGACACTAAGAATAGTTCCTCGTACCCGGAATCCTAATAGCCACTCCAATCCTGCGCGGTAAAACCACCCCGCCGAGCCCGTGTACCATGTCCATCCGCCGCGCCCGACATGCGGATCTTCCGCATACGCGTCGCCCGCCATTACATACGGCTCGACTTTGTATTTTTGTACGCCCGCACGTGAAGACGAACGATGAATCGGGTTTAAGAGTTGAAGGAGATTGCCGGCCTTGTCTCCATCGCCCAGCGCCGCAAACGCCATAATCGTCCACATCGCCGCGTGCGTGTACTGGCCGCCATTTTCGCGAATCCCCGGGACATACCCTTTATTGTAGCCAGGATCCAGAGGTGTGTGGTCGAACGGCGGCGTCAGCAACAAGACCAATCCATTTGCCTGGCGCACTAATTGTTCGTTCACAGCCGCCATGGCGCGTGATGCCCTGCCAGGCTCCGCGGCCCCGCTTAGCACTCCCCAGGATTGCGCGATGGAGTCAATCTTGCATTCCATATTTTGTGCGGATCCAAGCGGAGTGCCGTCATCGAAAAATGCGCGGCGATACCAGGCGCCATCCCATCCTTCACGCTCAAGAGCGGCCTTCAGCGCGCTCACATGGAGCCGCCACGTTTCCCCGCGTTTAAAATCACCACGTGCATCAGCAATTTTTGCAAACTCCCACAAAATTGAATGCAGGAACCATCCCAACCAAACACTTTCTCCCTTCCCTTGGTGGCCGACCCGATTCATGCCGTCGTTCCAGTCTCCTGTGCCCATCAGAGGAAGCCCATGGGCTCCGACATTCAAGCTGTGATCGAGCGCACGTGCGCAGTGTTCGAACAAACTTGCGCCATATGCGGAACTATTCGGCTGAAAATAAGACTCCAATTGTCCGGAAGCGAGTTCATCGCCTTCAAGAAACGGAACCACTTCATCCAGAACTTTTGCGTCGCCTGTCGCCTCAATAAAATGAATTACGGCATACGGCAGCCATAGCAGGTCATCGGAAATTCGCGTACGCACACCACGGCCTGAGGGCGGATGCCACCAGTGTTGGACGTCGCCTGCAATGAACTGGCGGGAAGCGGCCCTCAGAAGATGTTCACGCGCGATTCCACGCCCAGACGTAGTGAGAGCCATGACGTCCTGGAGTTGATCGCGGAATCCATAGGCGCCGCTCAACTGGTAGAAGGCCGCGCGGGCCCAAACACGGCAGCAAAGCGTCTGGTAAAGCACCCATCTGTTGATGAGCAAATCCAGCGCGCGGTCCGGCGTCTTAATCTGGACGGCATTCAGGATGTCGTCCCACGCATTTGTAACTTCTCTTAAAACTCGATTCACACTTTTGGTTCGATACTGTCCAATTAGTTCCCGGGCCTTTGCTTTGTTTTCCGTTTGCCCCAGATAGAAAACAATTTCCGTGGATTCTCCACTGCGCAACTCAATCGGCGCCTGTAATGCGGCGCATGGATCGAGTCCCGCGCCAATTTTTCCGGACAGCGTGCGCCCCGGTTCAAGGCCACTCGGCCGCTGAAGGGTTCCATTTCGCCCGATAAATTCAGTCCTATCACCGGTAAATGAAGTCTGCTTTCCTCCCAGGTCCGCAAAGGCAATGCGCCCGCCGAATTCTCCGTTGAGCAGGCTCCGCGCAAATACGGCACCCGTCGTCGGATCGAGCTCGGTGACGATATAAGGCGACGTCGCCGTTCTCGAGCTGCCCAGGACCCATTCCACGTACGCGGTTACGGAAAGACGTCTCGGGCGCCCGGAATTATTTCGCAAAGTGAGTTGGAAAATTTTTATGGAGTCGTCGGGCGGGACGAACTGCAGCAAATCCAAGGCGATTCCATGGGATTCGCTCTGGAAACGGCTGTACCCTTGGCCATGACGCGCAATATATACAGCGCTTTCGTCGCGAATTGGAAGAGCCGTGGGGCACCACAATTCTCCGGTTGCTTCGTCACGAACGTAAATAATTTCGCCGGACGGGTCCGATAGATGCTCGTTGGACCACGGTGTTATCTGATTTTCGTGGCTATTGAGTGACCATGTAAAACTTGACCCGGATTCGGAGACAATCGATCCAAATGTGGGATTTGCGAACACATTGACCCATGGCTCGGGAGTTCGCAATCCCTCCGCCAAAACTGTGACGTATTCGCGGCCGTCCTTATCGAAACCGCCGGTTCCGTTGAATAATTCTAAATCTAATGTTGGCGGCAAGACTTCAGATATCTTGCCAAATCGAGTTCGTCTGCGCACTGCTGGCGCCGGCGGTTCCTTATACAGGGCTTGCGATCTTCCGAACTGCTCCGT
>DATAPT010000317.1:0-1961 GCA_036265065.1 Candidatus Acidiferrales bacterium
CGCGCGAATTCATGGGTATCGTAAAAATCGGGCGCACGCACCTGCAGGACGCCACGCCGCTCACGGTGGGCCAGGAATTTTCGGGCTGGGTCAGCTTGCTCGACCGCGACATCAAACGGATTAACGAAGCGCTTGATGGCCTCTACGACTTGGCCATCGGAGGCACCGCTGTCGGCACCGGACTGAACGCCCATCCTGAATTCGCCGAGCGTGCCGCCCGCAAAATTTCAGAGTTAACTGGACTTCCTTTCCGTTCGCATTCCAACAAATTTGCCGCGCTCTCCGCGCACGACGAAATCGTGTTTGCCAGCGGCGCGCTCAAAACTCTGGCCGCTTCGCTGATGAAAATCGCCAATGATATTCGCTGGCTGGCCTCCGGTCCACGCTGCGGCCTAGGCGAGCTGACACTCCCCGAAAATGAGCCGGGCTCTTCCATCATGCCCGGCAAGGTAAATCCCACGCAGTGCGAAGCCCTCACCATGGTGGCCACACAAGTGATGGGCAACGATGCAGCGATCGGTTTTGCAGGCTCACAGGGCAACTTCGAGCTAAACGTTTTTAAGCCGGTGATGATTTTTAATTATTTGCATTCGGTGGAGCTGCTCGCCGACGCTTGCAATAGTTTCGTGGAACACTGCGCCCACGGCATCGAAGTCAATCGCGAAAAGATCGATCACTATGTGAAGACTTCCCTGATGCTGGTCACGGCGCTCGCGCCGAAAATCGGATACGATAACGCCGCCAAAGTTGCGCACACCGCGCATCACGAACACAGCAGTCTTCGCGAAGCTGCCATTAAACTTGGTTTTATTAGCGGCGAGGAATTCGACAAACTGGTCCGCGCCGAAGACATGACCCACCCGTGACAACATCTATTGACTGTCAACAACTGCCCAGCCTGAAATTAAACATGCCGATGTTTTCATGAAACGGAAAATTTTCCCTAACGTCGATGCTGCCGTGGCGGACGTTCCGGACGGCGTGCGCATCATGTTTGGAGGATTTGGCGGCGCGGGCTTCCCCAACAACCTCATTCAAGCGCTGGCCCGCAAAGGAACCAAAAACATCACCGCGATCAGCAATAATTGCGGCACTCGCGACGGCGAACTCGGACTGATGTTCAAGAACGGTCAGATCAGCCACGTTATCGCTTCTTTCCCCGGACCGCATGCAAATCATTTTCGGGAGCGATTAGCGTCCAAAGAAGTCACCCTGGAGTTAGTGCCGCAGGGCATTCTGTGCGAACGCATGCGCGCCGCGGCCGCCGGACTTTTGGGCTTTTACACCACTGTCGGCGTCGGAACGGAAGTAGCCGCCGGCAAAGAAGAGCGCGTTATTGATAACCAGCGCTGCATTCTGGAATCGCCTATTCATGCCGATTATGCGTTCATCAAAGCGGACAAAGCTGATGAGCTTGGAAATCTGACCTATCGATTGGCGGCCAGAAATTTTAATCCCATCATGGCTATGGCCGCGAAAACCACTGTTGTGGAAGTAGAAGAAATCGTTCCGGTCGGAGCCCTCGAGCCCGAAAATGTGATAACTCCCGCAATATTTGTTCATCGCATTGTGCAAGCTAAAGGAATTCGCTATGACGGATAAACCGCGCCTGACTCGGGAAGAGATCGCCGCGCGCGCCGCCAAAGAATTGCCGGATGGCGCATACGTGAATCTTGGTTGGGGCATCCCCAATTTGATCGCGGATTATTTGCCGCGCGGCCTCACCGTTTTTTTTCACAGCGAAAACGGCATTCTCGGAATGGGGCGTCGCGCCAGGGCCGGAGAAGAAGATTACGACCTGGTGGACGCCATGAAAGTTCCCGTGACGCTGGCGCCCGGTGCATCTTTTTTTCATCAGGCGGACGCACACCTGATGAGCCGCGGTGGCCACCTGGACATCGCCGTGCTTGGCGGGTTTCAAGTTTCTAAAAAAGGCGACCTCGCCAATTGGAAAGTTCCCG
>DATAPT010000318.1:0-4589 GCA_036265065.1 Candidatus Acidiferrales bacterium
CAGGCGATTTCCGTGCGCCCTAGATAAGAGGGCAGGTATCCGCCTGAATGCGCCGCGCAGATTTTTAAGTTGGGGAAGCGATCGAAAGCTCCATTCACAATCATGCGCGTGAGAAAAATCGTGGTCTCCAGCGGATTGCCGATGATGTTGCCCAGATCGCCTCGACCCTTCCAAGCATCTTGCTTGATCACATTTTCGGCGCCCTGCGGATGCATGAAGACCATCACGCCCAACTCTTGCGCCTTGGCCCAGAAGGGATCGTACTTCGGCAAAGAAATGTCTTCACCCTGAACGTGTCCGCCAATTGCAGCGCCGCGCGCGCCCAGCTTTTTCACCGCATATTCAAGCTGCTCGGCGGCGAGGTCCGGGAATTGCAGCGCCACGGAGGAGACTCCCACGTAGCGATCAGAATGCGCGTTCACCCAATCCGCCATTTTTTCATCGTGCAGCTTCACAATTTTGGCGGCGGTTTCTCGATCCGCTGCGTAAAACCAGAAACCGTTGATGCTCAAAACCTGAACGTCGATCCCCAGTTCATCAATCGCCCGAACGCGGTCCGGCCCCATCAGGTTTGGTCCTCGCGCGCGCGGCCCGGCATTTGGCGCGAGCGGAGTATCTTTCACGATGTCCCAGACTTCAGGAAAGACGCAGTGCGCATGCACGTCGACCACTTTAATGCGCTTGCCGCCAATGGAAACTTCGCGGCGCTTTGCTGGCGTTGCGGTTGCGGCCGCTCCCTGCAGCGCGGCGTTTGCAAACGTGTTCCCCGTCAGCAATGCCCCGGTCGTCGCGCCCGCGACGGTCTTCAGGAAATCTCTGCGATTATTCATGCTGCGCTCCATTCCATTTTCCCCGGAAACTGGGCGGCACACAGTGAAGCCCCGAACGGGGATCATCGAATAATGAATTTAATCTTCATCGCAACTTGATCGAAGTGCCGCTAGTAAACCTCTTGTCGTGGCGGAAGTCAAGAAGCCAACTGCGCCCATGTAGGCTATGCTATATTCAATCGTTCCCTGGTGTTAGAGAAGATATGGGTAAACTGCGCATCTCCATTGTTGAATTCCTGAATACCGCGCCGCTCGTTTGGGGGTTCACGGACGGACCTCTGGCGGGCAAGTACGATCTATCGTTTGCCGTGCCATCGCAGTGCGCGGAAGATTTGCGCGCTGGCCGCGCCGATGTGGGCATCATTCCTTCGATTGAATACCAGCGTATGGAGGATGTTGTCGCGCTGCCGGGGATGGCGATTGCTTCCAAGCAGGAAGTGCGCAGCCTTCTCGTGGTGTCCAAAGTGCCGATTGAAATGGCTCAGACGTTTGCGCTGGATACGAATTCGCGCAGCACCGTGGGCCTTACGCGCATTCTCAGCCGTCGGCACTGGAACATCGATCCCGAATTTATCGATATGCCGCCCGATCCGGACAAGATGCTGGAACGCGCAGATGCGGCGCTGGTGATCGGCGATCCCGCTCTACGCTTAAGGCTCAAGGTCGATGCATTGATGGCGAAAACTCCGTCGGGAGAAGATTGCTGTTGCTGCGGCGGGGAAGACGAGCAGCCCATAAAAGGCTTGGAAACATTGTTTGTCTACGACATGGCGCAGCAATGGCGCGAGATGACGAATCTTCCCGCCGTGCTGGCGATCTGGGTAGCGCGCCGCGGCGTGATCACTCCGGAAATGGCCGCGGATTTTCAGGCTTCGCGTGAATATGGGCTTTCGCACATTGGAGACATTGCCGAAGGCGCGGCTCTGAAGCTGGAGCTTCCCCCGCGCGAACTGGAACGCTACCTGATTGAAAACATAGATTTTTCTTTGGACGACGAGAATCTGGCGGGCCTTCGGCGTTATTATGAGGAGTGCGCGCAGGCCGGGCTGATTCCGCGGGCGCGTGAGCTGGAATTTGTAGGTGGAATGCTAGCCGCCGGGAACTGAAATGTCAGCAAGGTTTTGTGGTTCGCATTTTGTAGCTCGCCTCTTCAGAGGCGAGGATTTAGATGCTAGTCAGGCAGGCAGTTTTTTGCGCTGGTCATGATCTAAACCCCCGCGTCTAAAGAAGCGGGCTATAGCAGCCCGGTAACGCAGCGAAAATGTTTTGAATTGAGGATGGAATCGCAATGGGATTGACACAGCAAGAAGCTCTCGACCTGTTTCGCTCCGATGATCTTGTGGGCATCGGCATGGCGGCGATGGAAGTGCGCCGCAAAAAGACCGATCCGCGCGTCGTGACCTATCAGATTGACCGCAATATTAACTACACAAATTTCTGCACGGAATATTGCTCGTTCTGCGCGTTCTACCGCCCGCTCGGATCGAAGGAAGGCTATCTGCTTTCGTTCGAGACGATCTACAAAAAAATCGAAGAAATGCTGGAGCTCGGCGGCACGGGAATCTTGCTGCAAGGCGGCCTGCACCCGGATCTGCGCGTCGAATATTATGAAAATCTGTTGCGCTCGCTCAAACAGCGCTTTCCGCAAGTTCACCTGCACTGCTTCTCCGCGCCGGAAATCGGATGCATCGCGGAAGTTTCCGGCCTGAGCGTGCGCGAGACGATTTCGCGCCTGATGGCTGCGGGGCTTGATTCGATTCCCGGCGGCGGCGCGGAAATTCTGGACGACGAAATTCGCGCGCGCATTTCTCGCCTCAAGTGCACGTCGGACGAATGGGAAGACATGCACCGCATCGCGCACTCACTCGGCATGCGCACCACCGCTACCATGATGTTCGGCTGCGGCGAGGAATTCCGCCACCGCGTTAATCATCTGGAGCGCTTGCGCCGCATCCAGGAAGATACGGGCGGATTCACCGCGTTTATTCCGTGGATGTTTGCGCCGGATAATACGCCGCTCGGAAAAAAAGTTCCGGAAGCCACCGCTGTCGATTACCTCAAGACGCTGGCGATCAGCCGCATGTATCTGGACAACATCGATCACATTCAATCGAGCTGGCTCACGCCGGGTATTAAAGTTTGCCAGGTCGGTTTGCAATTCGGCGCGGACGATGTGGGCAGCATTTTAATTGAAGAAAACGTGGTCTTCGCCGCCGGAGTTCGCAATCGCACGAATGAAGGCGAGCTGCGCCGCATCATCGAGGATGCAGGCTACATGCCTTATCAGCGCGATACGTTGTACCGTTCGTATGCGTTGAAATAGACCCGCTTTGGTGGCGCCGGCGTCCCGCCAGCGCCACAACACCCGCGCCTGCAAAATCCCCAGGAATTTTAATATTTTAGATTTGCAGTAAATTTGCTGGACTAGGCAAGAACGCTGCCGCGTTTGAACACAAGAATTTTTGTGGTCATGATTTGCACTGCTTCATTGTGTTGATTGATGGTGACAACACGCACTTTTACTATCGCCTGATTCGGTTTGGAGCGGGAGGGAGTAATTTCCAGAATCTCGCTTTCTGCGCGCAATGTATCGCCCGGCCGGGTTGGTCCGGGCCATACGATTTCGCCACCCAAGCCAGGAAGTCCATCGGCAAGCGGCAGTCCACTCGTAACCAACAGACGCATCGTAGCCGAGGCCGTGTGCCAACCGCTCGCGGCTACTCCTCGGAAGATACTTTTCCGCGCGGCAACATCGTCCAAGTGGAATGGCTGCGGGTCAAATTCCGCAGCGAACGATTTAATGCGTTCCTCATCCATGCGATAAGTGCCGGAAGTAAATTTCTGGCCTACATGCAGGTCTTCCAGATACAAAGCCTTGGTCGCGGTTGTGGGCTTTGTAAGGGCTTGGGGCGCGACTTTCGCCGGGGCGCTGGCAGGCGATGCCACTTTTGTGGGCGCGGCGCCGTACGCAGGCTTCACACCTCCGGTGCTGTCGAGCGCTGCATTGGCCAATTCGTCCGCGTCTCGGTTTTCTTCACGTGGCACGTACTGGATCGTAAAACTTTCGAGTCCAGCCGCCTGCTTTTTCGCGCGTTCATGCAGCGGGCGCAGATCCGGATGCTTTACTTTGTAGATGCCTTTGATTTGATTCACGATCAGTTGCGAATCGCTGTACACGCGCAGGCGTCGGATGCCGCTGGCTGCCGCATAATCGAGCGCCGCGATCAGCGCATAATACTCGGCGACATTGTTCGTCGTGCGGCCGATGTATTTTCCGAGGGCCTCATGTTTTTTCCCGTCGGGCCGGCGCACGATCACGCCATAGGCCGCGGGCCCGGGATTTCCGCGCGCCGCGCCGTCAATATTTGCGATGTAGGCGCCTTCCTGCCTCGCAGTAGGCATTTCCGGCTCGCTAAATAAATGTCCTGATGATTTGTGCGTTGGTTTGATCATTGACTCAGAACGCCATGATTAGTTTTCATGGGTTGGGGAATTTGGCGCATCTCCTGCGGAAGCTTTGGCGGACGCGGAATTAGCGGAGAGTGTGGGATCCGCCGCGTAATACAAAATTCGTGTACAGGTTTCGCAGTGAAAAAAGGCATCGTTGTTTTCGCGCTGCAGCTGCTGAATCACGTGCGGGCGAATGTGCACGCCACACTGGCCGCATCCTTCGCCGCGAATTTCGGCCAGCGCGATGCCGCCGTGGCGCTTGGCAATGCGCTCATAGTGATCCACCAAATCTTCCGGTACTGCCGCCAT
>DATAPT010000319.1:0-10738 GCA_036265065.1 Candidatus Acidiferrales bacterium
CGTTCTCCAATGGAAACAACGACCTCAATCCTACCGACACCATCTCATCGCCTGTTTACGATTATCTTACCGACTCTCTCTTCGTCGGCGACGTAGCTGGTTTCCTGCACAAGTTCACAGGCGTTTTTCTGGGGACACCCATGGAAGTTGTGTGCACATCGACCACGATGACAGCCGGATGCACCCCGCCCGCAGGAGCGAACCTTTGGCCTGGAATTGTGGATCCGTTCGGCCAATTGAGCAGCCCTGTGGTGCTCGATAGCTTGAATGAGGTTCTCTTGACCGACACTGCGGGTCTCCTCGCCGTAGTGGATATGACGGTCGGCGGAATTGACGACTTAGGGAGCACCACAACCCTCAAATTAGCAAACGCCGGGTTTGATGATGCGCCGCTTGTGGATTTGACGGCAGGAAAAGTTTACATCTTTGCAAGGGCAGATTTCGCGGCGAATGTAACCGCGGTATATCAGCTCCAGATACCTACTTTCGCCGACGCCCTTGATAATGCCACAGGGCCGGAAGTATTAGTTTCAAATAGCACTACGAATCCAGCTGTGGCCATGTTCAATGGGGCTTTCGACGAAGCCTACTACGACTCCGGTGGGACTGGAAATTTATACGCCTGCGGCACAAGCGGCACAGTCAACGCACTGTGGCAAATACCGATTATCAGCGGAGTCATGGGTACTCCGGTCCTTGGACCCGAGTTGACCACAGCTAACGCGGAGTGCTCGCCGATCACGGAGTTTCAAAACGGACCTACGGACCGGATTTTCTTGAGCGTCGCGGGAAGCCCTGTGACAGCCGCCCCCATCAATTGCCCTGCGGGATCGGGTTGTGTCATGTCGTTTGACATTACAAATCCTTTGACATGGGGTACGTCGAAAGGCACCGCAGCGACGACAATTGTGACTGGGGGGACCAGCGGCATCATCATTGATAATTCCTCATCGGCTGCCGGCGCTTCGCAGATTTACTTTACTCCACTGTTAGGCCAGACTTGCACGACCTCGGGAGGCTCGGGTGGCTGTGCGATCCAAGCGTCACAATCGGGATTAGATTAATTAAAACAAGAGGAAGATAGGCATGGACCAATTGACCACTGACAATGTCCGCGATACAACGCTCTCGCCCAAAAAGAAGCCATACACAGCTCCTTCTTTTAAGTTCGAGCCTGTCTTTGAAATTTCGGCGCTCGCCTGCGGCAAGGTGCAATCCACCCAGAGTGGTTGCGCACACAGCAGAAAAGCTTCGTAGCCCGTGGGGCAGGGCTCATTGAAATTGAAATATGTGCTGGTCGAGGCGGGGCTTTTGTTTCAGCCATCTGGGCGTAGAAGGACAGAATAGAAAAGCCCCACCCGACAGAATCCGTAGGAAGGGAACCCCAAGTTCTAATTTAAAAAACCGGCCCACCCGTCGAAATTTTTTGACACTACTCTATATATTTCCCCACGTCCGCGCTGCCAGTGCCGCTGCAGCCAGTCGCGCCGTACCGCAGAAACTTCTGCGCCCTTCCGGAGCCATCCACTTCGCCGACGTAGACGTTTCCATCCGAGTCTGTCGCGACGACGTGCGGCCAGTGGAATTCGCCGATCTGGCGGCCGCCGCCGCCGAAGCGGCTCAGTTCTGTAAGGTTCTGGCGGTTGATCACGTAGACGACGTCATTGAGGAGATCGGCGACGTACATGCAGCTCTGCTTCGCGTCAGTGGAAAAATTAACTGTGCCGGATGTGCCGCCAATGGTTTGAGGAGCAACGTGGACTTCGCCCACGTACCCACATTTGCCAACTTCACCATCGGGATTGGAGCACGGTTTTCCCACCTCGGATGCTTTGAAAATCTGCACGCGATTGTTTCCGCGATCACAGACATAGAGCAGACCGTCGCTCGCAAGCTTAGCGCAATGCACGGGGCTGCGGAAAAATTTCGGCTTCAAGTTGCCGGCTTTAAAATCCGCAGGCCAAGAGCCTGCGCCCTCGCCGGCATCTTCACCGCCGCCATTTTCGCCAACCACAGGATTCTGTCCGTAGGCGCCGAAATGCCCGACATATTTTCCTGTCGCCGCATCCACAATCAGTACGCGCCTGTTTCCGTAACCGTCGGCGATGTACATGAGGTTGGTTTTCGGATCCACGACCATCTCGGCTGCCCAGAAAGGTTCGGGCGTCCCATTCACGCCGCCATTGGTATCGTTGCTGTTCGGCCCTTTCGCTCCGGGAGTGCCGATCTGGTAGACGAATGTGCCGTCCGTTTTAAATTTTAGTATTTGCGAATCGTTTCCGAAACTTGGCGCCCACGGATACTGGCCATGGAAATTTCGGGCCTGCCCATTGCCCGCGATGTAGACGAAGTCGTTCTGATCGATGTAGATGCCGTGCTCGCGCGCGGGCCAGACGCAACCATCCTGCGCGCGGCACTTCGTTTCAAGAAATCCGGGATCGCCGGGACCGCCCCACGACTGCAACAATTTTCCAGCTTTGTCGAAAACCAGGATGGACGGCGCGGCCATGCAGCAGCCATTTAACTGTCCAAAGGGACGAGGAAATCCGAGCGCGCTGATTGGATTGCCTTTCGCATCTTTGCCCGCTGCGCCTTGCATGCCGCTGTCCGTGGAGGTGACCGAACGAGGGCGGTGGTAAACCCAGATGTGATCGTGCTTATCCACGGCGATTCCGCCGACATCGCCGATCACCCAGTGGTGGGGTAATGGCAGTGGCCACGCAGGATCGACCACAAATCCCGGCGAGGTTCCTTTGTGCTCGATCGCCATCCCTTCAGCCATGCGGTCTTCGACATGCGCTTTTTGTAGAGCGTCCTTTGCGGTTGTCCCGGATTGCTGCGCACGCAACGAAGGAGCCAGGCTCGATGCGCCGAGCATGAGGGCGAGCAATGCCGCCCCAATTATTTTTTGTACAAAATTTGAATTCATAGAAGTCCCCTTAAAATTGTATTGGCGTTTCGCGCGGCCACGCCACTGCGGCAAAACAGTCTGCGGAAAAACTCACACCTTGTCATTCCGAAGGGCGGTGTTTGCCCGAGGAATCTGTTTTTTCTTGAAAGTCGAGAAGAAAGCAGATCCCTCGCTTCGCTCGGGATGACAAAAAGTACTTTTTCCGCATCCTACCTTTGCTCGCGCTCTCTACTGCACCACCCATTTGTCGATGCGCGATGCATACAAATTCGCAAGATAGATTGCCTTATCATCCGGGCAGGAAATTCCGTGAATGGAGTCGATGGTGCCCTCCATGCGACCGGGACGACCGAACACTCCCAGAATTTTTCCGCTGAGATCCATCTTGTAGACATGCCCAACGCTGCCGACGAACATTACCTGATTCGGGCCATTGGTGAGGCAGAGCGCCCAGGGCGCAGTCGGCAAATTCCACACCGCTTTGCGCGATCCATCCACGTCGAAAACCTGGATGCGGCTGTTGCCGCGGTCGGCCACGTAGACGACGTCGTTATTGTCCACCACCAGGCTATGCGGCGTATTGAAATCGCCGGGCTGGTTGCCGCGTTCTCCCCATGATTTTACAAAGTTGCCGTCCTTATCGAACTTGGCCACACGCGAATTGCCGTAGCCGTCGGAGACGAACATACTGCCGTCCTTCGACCATCCGATATCGGTCTCCTGATAAAAGCCGGCCCTGCCGATCGCGGCATGCTCAATCACATGCGTCAGCCACGTCCATGGCTCGGGGTTTGTTCCGAGCGTGCCAACCGTACGCCCTTCGGAGTCGAAGCGGTAAATGATGTCATCGGCTGCATCCACATACCAGAGATTGCCCTGCGGATCGAAGCGTAGGGAATGCGCGCCTACGAACATCCCGGAACCCTCGCCCCACGAGCGCACGAACTTGCCTTCCGATGTGAACTCGAGCACAGGGTGATAGCCGCGATTCAGCGCAAGAATGTTGCCCTTGGGGCTGACCGCAATACCGCTTACGCGTCCCACTACTGAGTTGGCAGGATAGTGGAAGAAGCCCTGCACGAGATGGAAGGGAAGTTGCGGAAGTGCCGCTATAGCGGCGGCTGCACCGCCCCCACCTCCACCGCCTTCTTGCGCATGCATTGTTGCAACGGAGAAAAGCAAAATCAGTGCGAAGCAAACCGCGGACGTCAAGAAGCGTTTCTTCATGGAAGCCTCCCAAGAGTTTGGATTGGGCGCCATCTTAGGCCGGGTTCCCGTATATGGCAAGCTTTGCGTAGTTTGCAAAAGCTTTTCAAAGAGTCACTAAAGGTGCCATGTCTGTTGAAATAAAATACCCGCAGGATTGACCGGTTCAAGTCTAAGATCACGTCCGACAAGGTGCGTGGGAGCTGCCATGACGATTAAGGGTATGATGAGGCGCTTACTGGCAAATCACCTTGCTTCTGTATCGAAAAAGATTACTATTTATAACAGTTTGAATATTCGAGTCGACCCGGGAACCCTCTTCAGGTGAAATCATGTACAAGTGGAACAGCTGCATGCCGAGACTTGATCGCCGGACACTTGTCTACTTTCCGTGCTGGAAATTCGTAGCCCTTTGCGCTTTGGCGCTGGCCTTCTCCGCCCTTCCGTTTCATGCGCAACACACGCCGAGGATTAGTTCCACCGGTGGAAGATGCAACGAGGAGGGCCCATGCGCCACTTCAACAATGCCGGATGCGCAACCGTTTATGGCTCCTGTAATTGTGAATGACGAGAAATGCCTTCCCTGGAATCTTTCCGCGACGCAAAATTCCATTTTGAGTGTCACCGCGCTGAAAGTTCCCTCGAAGGCAAGAGGCGAGTACGAGAAGGCATGTAACGCTTCCCGCAAAAAGAAGTTTGAGGAATCCGAACAACACCTGCGCCGCGCCATTGATAAGTTTAAGGACTATTCGGCGGCATGGGTGATGCTGGGAGTGGTCCTCGATGAGCAGCATAAAGAGCAGGAAGCGCGCGACGCTTGTTCTCGCGTCACGACCTTCGATGCGAAATACTTCCCGGCGTATCTTTGCCTCGCGGAATTTTCGGCCCGGAATCAAGATTGGCCGCGGTTGTTAGAACTGTCGAACCTTGCCCTCGCCGTCAGTCCGGAGAATGATGGATACGCACATTATTACCGCGCGATGGCATTCTTCTATCTGAAAAATCTTGTGGACGCACAGACGAATGCTTTGCAGGCCGCGCAGGTCGATCTCAATCACAATTACCTGCCACTTTATTTTCTCCTGGCTCAGATCCACGCCGCACAGGGTGATAAGGTTGCCGCGGCAGCCGAGTTGCGGGCGGCACTCAAAAATCACAACGATCCGGTGCAGGAAGATGTGGCGAGGAGATATTTAGCCAGGCTCGAAGCACCCGTGACCATGACGGTCGCTCAGAAGTCAGAGATTTCAAGCGACAGTATCGTTTCCGTTGCGCTCATGGACATTCCTGACGAGGCTATCGCCTCCATGTCAGAACTCAGAACGCCGAACGATACATGGATTCCTGAGGATATTGACCATGCAGTGCCGCCCGTCGATTCGGGATCGGCTTGTTCGTTGCCAGTTGTTCTCGATAGAGCGGGTCAAAAAATCGTAGAGCTCGTTCACAACGTGGATCGATTCACCGCGACAGAAATCCTGATGCACCAGCCGGTAGATCATCTCGGAAACCTGGGCCCTACAATCTCGACGCAATTTAGTTATTTGGTGTCTTACACCGAAGATTCTGCTGGCTCTCTGCACGTGGAGGAACTCCGTAATGGAAGTCTTTTCCTCGATCTATTTCCGGACCACATCGCAACAATCGGCACGCCGAGCCTTGTTTTGATTTTTCATCCGCGGTACGCCGGCAATTTCAACATGGAGTGCGAAGGCCTGGGGCAATGGCACGGAGAGCCGGCGTGGCAAGTCCGGTTTGAGCAACGCGCGGACCGCCCAAACGTTATTTCCTCGTTTACCGTGAATCGAGAAACGTACAAAGTGAGCTTGCGGGGCAGGGCATGGATTCTTGCAAATTCGTATCAGGTGGCGCGGTTGGAGACGGATTTAGGGAAATCAATACCCGAAATTCGCCTCCGCCTGGACCACCAAAGCATCGAGTATCGCCCCGTCAAATCGTCCACAAATAATTTGCAGCTCTGGCTTCCCTCCAGCACTGAATTATTCATGGATTTTCATGGGCATCGTTTCTATAGAAAACATATCTTTACCGATTTCAAAATATTTTCAGTCGACTCGGATTATAAAATTACCGCTCCCAAGGAAGCTGGGGAAGGGCGGTAGGTGCACGGAAGCAGCATTCGGATGACTCCTGATCATCGGGGGCTTTGATTTTGGGGCGGTTAGTAGCATCGGGGAAGCGGGAAGAAATGGAATCGGTTGGGTTAGTTTCCGAATTGGATTTTTTTATCCGCCACTGTCTTCCCGAACCCCGATGCATAATTGCGACTTGCAAGGTACTTTAACAACCACTGCGATATTAATCAGTGCATTACTAATGGGCTGTGATGTCCCTCACTCTTGATTGTGATATGCATCACAAAATCAAAGATCGGACAAATGAAGCTGAACGCTTTTTCAGAGCGATTTGAAAGAGAAAATTGCCTTTGGGAATGACGGTTTTTTTTGCTCCGCGAGTCGAGTTGGCCGCCCACCTACGCCTCAGGCGAACCGAATTTGACAGTGTAGTGGAGAAAAGCAAGAATGAAATGAGGGGGTCTGATGCCCAGACCACGGCCCAAACTTGCACGCAAGAAAGTTCGCGACGTGCTACCCGCTACCGTTGCGCCCTTCGATCCCGTGGAAGAAGCATCCAGGGAATCGTTTCCCGCCAGCGATCCGCCCGCCTGGAATATGGGAGAGGATGAACCTTTACTCCCCGAACCAGGAAAATTAGAATCACCGCCAGTTTCTCAAGTTGCGAATACACCGACTCGAACGGAATCGGACAGCATGGGCAAGATCGAAGTTCCAGCTGACCGGTATTACGGCGCGCAGACGGCGCGCTCGCTGATTCATTTCAATATCGGGCATGACGCGATGCCACTCGAACTGATTCGAGCCCTGGCTATCGTGAAAATAGCCGCAGCTTTAGTGAATCAAGACCTCGGCAAACTTTCTTCTGAAAAAGCAAACCTGATTGTCCAGGCGGCGGATGAAGTGATCTCGGGGAAGCTCGACGAGCATTTTCCGCTGCACGTTTGGCAGACCGGAAGCGGCACGCAAACCAACATGAATGTGAACGAAGTGATCTCCAACCGCGCGATCGAAATCGCGGGCGGCACGATGGGCAGCAAGAAGCCCATTCATCCGAATGATGATGTGAACATGTCGCAATCCTCGAACGACGTGTTTCCCACAGCCATGCACATTGCGGCAGCGACCCGCATGACTGAGGCGCTGATTCCTTCCGTGGAGCGATTGCGCAGCGCGATTGAAGTTAAGGCGCGGGAATTTGCCGGCATCGTGAAAATTGGCCGTACGCACCTGATGGATGCCACGCCGATCACGGTTGGCCAGGAAATGTCCGGTTGGGCGAGCTTGCTCGATCGCGATGTGCAGCGTCTGAAGATGGTCCTCCCGGGACTCTATGAGCTGGCGATTGGCGGCACCGCGGTTGGGACCGGCCTCAATTCGCATCCTGAATTTGCGGATCGCGTTGCGCGGAAAATATCGGAATTGACGGGACTGCCGTTCCAATCGCACCCGAATAAATTTGCCGCTCTTTCCGCTCACGACGAAATCGTTTTTGCCAGCGGCGCTCTCAAAACGCTCGCGGCTTCTTTGATGAAAATCGCCAACGATATTCGCTGGCTCGCTTCCGGTCCGCGGGCGGGCCTCGGCGAATTAAAACTTCCGGAAAATGAGCCTGGCTCCTCCATCATGCCGGGCAAGGTGAATCCCACCCAGTGCGAAGCGGTCACCATGGTGGCCGTTCAGGTTTTTGGGAACGATGCCGCCATTGGCTTTGCCGGCTCGCAAGGGAATTTCGAGTTGAATGTTTATAAGCCAGTGATCATTTTTAATTTTTTGAATTCCGTCCGATTGCTGGCCGACGTATGCAATTCGTTTACGGACGATTGCGTCACGGGAATTGAAGTGGATGCGAAGCGAATCGATCAAAACGTAAAAAATTCGCTCATGCTGGTCACGGCGCTGAGTTCAAAGATCGGCTATGACAAATCCGCCGAAATCGCGCACATGGCTTACCATGAAGGGCTTAGCCTTCGCGATGTGGTGCTTAAGCTAGGTTACTTGAAGGAAAAAGAATTCGATGAACTGGTGCGACCCGAGCTTATGACCTCTCCAGATTCTCCGGAAACCTCGAGCCGTAAATAAAAAGAATTAAACGCCTCTAAAGATTTTCATTAGCCATCTCCATCCCCGTTCCTCCGAAGGTTCTCCCTTCATTTTCACATCATTTTAAGGTTGTAGTGGTCTGATAGGACTGTAGACGTCTTCAGCAATTCAGAAAAATGGAACAGCGAGCTTGTTACCGGATTCGTTTGCGAAATGAAAAGGAGAATCATAGAAAATGGGATGGACCAGAGGGAATTTCAAGATTTGCGGGGTAGTCATTTTAGCTTTCTGCGCGGTCTTTGTTACAAGGGCGGGGGCGCAGGATAAAAAAGAAGAGTACGTAAATCGCCAGGCGCCCATGGAGCACATGTCCGGCTTGATGAGGCTGGTGGAGACGATCCCGATACCCACCGAAGGGTATATGGATCACCTCACATACGATTTGAAAAAACAGCACCTTTTTCTTTCCGCCGAAAATAATAAAAAGATCGTCGTCGTGGACATGAAAGCAGGGAAGGTGATCCACGAAACCCATGTTGACGGAAATCCGCGCAAACCTTTCTTCGATGCAGCTTCGAATAAACTTTGGGTGGACCTCGGCGACAACACGGTAGTCGCTATTGATGGAGATACGTTCGAAGTGGTCACGACGATTGTGCTGACAGGCGGGAAGGATGCGCCAGGCAGAGATCCGGATAACGGGGCATTCGATACTGCCAAAGGTATTTATTATGTCGCAGTCAGAAAAAGGGTTGAAGGAACCAAGGACGGGAGCATTGAGATTGTCGATACCAAGGCAGCCAAGCTGATCGGCAGCATCAAGATGGATGGCCAGGAACCTGCCGGGATTGCACTCGATGCTGCTGCCAATCGGCTCTACGCAGGCATGGGAGATGTTGTAAATGGCGTGAGTATGGTCAAGGTAGTCGACCTCAATAAGGGCGCAATTATCGCCGAGTGGTCAACCGCTGGAGGACCGCAGCCGCACGTCGCGGGCCTCGATACCGAACATCATCGCTTGTTCATGGGCAGCCGGCTCGGCGGTGGACATAACGTTGAGCCCGGTAAATTGGTCGTCATGGATACAGACACGGGGAAAGTGATTGAAACGGTCGATGCGGTTGGCGGCGGGGATGAAATTTTCTACGATGCGCCGACCAAACGGATTTATTTTTCGGGTGCTACCGGCACATTGGCCGTTTTTCATGAGGATGACCCGAATCATTTCGTATTGCTCGGCAAAGTTCCTACCGGAGCGATTGCCAAGTCTGGAATCTGGATTCCGGAATTGAAGCGATATTATGCGGCGGTTCCGAGGCATCTTGTTCAATTGCTGCCCGCAACACAGTATAATTACCACGATTGGATCACTGAAGAGGCGCACTTGATGGTTTTTGAAGCGCTGCCTTAGTTAGCGTTATGGAGAAGAACGCTGCCCTCTCCGTCCCGAAAAACACGGGACGGAGAGGCCTGTACGAAAAGCGAAAACCTTTTCTGGTGCCCCAATTATTGGTTGTACTCCTTAGAACTTGGGCCTGTTTGTTTGGTTGCGTCAAGGGACGCACTCGATCAAAATCTCAGTCATCGGAGATTTCACGGAGGGAATTAGATATGAAAACCCCATTTACAATTTGGACAAGATCAGCCCTGCTTGCTTGCACGCTAACCGCGGCAATCGCGGTCCCCACTTGGAGCGATACGCTTGTGCTTCGAAGCGGAGCCACTTATTCGGGTACTTTGACCAGCGTAAATGGAAATTGGATCGTTTTTAGAGACGGCCGTGGCATCGAGCGTCACTATATGGTGCATGATGTGGAGTCCGTGCAATTTGGCGATGCGCCCAATCAATCGCGCAGAGGGCAACCGGATTACAATCAATCCCGCGTAGAAGACCGCAATTACCGTGGCAATAACGACGATCAGGGAAGAGGGAATCGCAGCGATGACCGCGGTTACGACCAAGACCGAATGGAAAGAGTCGTGCTGCCCGCTGGAACCGAATTAGCCGTATTGACGAATGAACGGATCGATTCTCGAGATGTGGTGGAAGGACAAACTTTTTCCGCGCAAATTAACGAAGACATTCGCGATTCCGACGGCTCGATTGTTATTCCTCGAGGCTCAGACACGAGCCTGATCACTCGGCGTGTGGAAGGCAATGGCGACCTTAGGTTGGATGTGCAATCCGTCGTTGTTGGGGGACGCCGCTACCGCGTGAGCACGGCAGATCAGGAATTGGAAAATCATAAAGATGGCGTGGGGGCTAACAAGCGCACCGGACAATTTGTGGGCGGCGGCGCTGTGCTCGGCGCAGTGATCGGCGCGATTGCCGGCTGCGGAAAAGGCGCGGCAATCGGCGCAGTCGCAGGCGCGGGCGCCGGTGCTGGAGCGCAGATCATCACGCAAGGCAAAGAAGTGCACGTTCCGGCGGAATCCGTGCTTCGCTTTCGGCTGGATCGCCCTTTGTCACTGCATTTGTGGT
>DATAPT010000320.1:0-2740 GCA_036265065.1 Candidatus Acidiferrales bacterium
TTTCCTCCGGCCGGCAAGAACCACTGCGTATCCATTTCGTGCAAGAGTTACAGCAACGCTCCTGCCAATTCCGCTGCCTGCGCCGGTGATGATGGCAATCTTTGACGACGAACCCATGAATGGCCTCCGAATAATTTTACAATTGCTTCCCAACACTAGCGGGCGAAACTGCATGAGTCAAAGTCAATTCCCTGCCCGGACGGCTCGTCTACCAAGCCATCTCATAAATGGCTCCGCACAGCCACTCGATAGGACGTCAGGGGCTGAAGCCTTTGATTTTCACGCCCCTGGATGTCGCGGCTGAAGCCGCGACCCACAATGACTTTTTATGAGACATCTTGGCTTCGTTGACATCCTCAAATTGTAGCCGGGCCAGCTGTAGCCCACCTCTCTTGTCCTGAGTGAAAACGAAGGATCAGAGGCGGGCTACAGCAAATCGGCAGCATGGATGACGGAGTGCTCCAGACGATATAGAATGCGAGCGGTTCAAAAATAAATACAGAAATGATTCGTCAGAACCTTTCAGGGGGAGTCCAATGATGAAACGACACGCAGCCATACTCTTCGCCGGCTTGCTGATGCTTGCCGTGCGTGCAGGCGCTCAAAATTCCGGAAAAACATACGAGCTGAAATCATCGCCGACCACCGTGCATCGCGGCTATTACGATGCGACGCTGAAGCCGGTCCTGACGATTGATTCCGGCGACAAGGTGCGCGTGTGGACCACCACGGGCAACCCGAAATATTTTGAAAATCTTGGCGTGCCAAAAGAAAAGATTCCGCCCGAACTATACGCCGCATTCGAGGGCGTTCAGGACAGCGAGCGCGGCGATCACACGCTCATCGGCCCCATGTACGTGAATGGCGCGGAGCCCGGAGACACTCTGGAGATCAGGATTCTTTCGGTCGATGTGTGGCTGCCGATCGCCGCACAAAGTTTTCGCCCGCATCGCGGCGTGCTGCCCGAAGAATTTCCCTACGCAAAAGACCGCGTGATGTGGATTGATTTAAATAAGAAGACCATTGAATATGCGCCGGGCGTTGTGGTTCCAGTGAAACCGTTCTGGGGAGATATCGGAGTGGCGCCGCCACCGCAAATGGGACGAGTAATCAGCGGCCCTCCAAACATTAACGGCGGCAACATGGACAATCACGATCTGGGCGCGGGAAGCACGCTTTATCTGCCGGTTCACGTTCCGGGAGCGTTGCTGTCGCTGAGCGATGGCCATGCGGCGCAAGGGGATGGTGAAGTTTGCCTCGCCGCGGTGGAAACTTCTTTGAAGGGCGAAATCCAGGTGATTGTCCACAAGGGAAAGCGCCTGGGCTGGCCGCGAGCCGAAACGCCCACGCACTATATGACCATGGGCTTCGACGAAGATTTAAACCAAGCCGCCAAAATCGCCACGCGCGAGATGCTCAATTTTCTCGTGGAGACAAAAGGCCTTTCGCGCGAGGACGCCTACATGCTGATGAGCGCTTCCATGGACCTGGTCGTGACGCAGGCCGTTGATGGCGTCAAGGGCATCCATGCACTGATCCCCAAGTCGATTTTCCAGAACCAGAAATAGAAAATTGCCACTGCTGGCCATCTCACAGCGCCAACTAGGCCTTGACCGACTGTTTGTAAAACGCGAGAACATTGGTCACACACTCGTCGGCATTCGCGACGGCCACATGATAAGCATCGCTTCTAAGGACCAGCAATCTTGCATTCGGAATTTTTGATTTGTAATGCAAAACCGTATCCACCGTTTGCAAGGCGCTTTGATCGGAGGTGATGATCAAGGTTGGCGCGGCAATTTGCGGAAGAAGATTTTCCACGTTGATCGAACCAAGCAGAGTTTCCATCTGCCGTTTTGTTTCCGGGCGCATGTCGTCCCGCATCTTGTCGAAATATGCGATTTCCTCCGGAGTGGCCGCTGAGCCAAGCCTTACCTTTTGGGAGTTCTGCTCGACCTTCGGGCAGCGCGGTGAACGGGCCGCTGGCCACAACCACCGAACGCGTACGCTGTGGATAGGTCGCCGCAAATTGCATGGCAATCGCGCCTCCCGTTTTCGCGCCTACAATGTGCGCGGAACGAATTCCAAGCGAGTCCAGAAAATCTGCCACAAACTTCGCGAACCCCGCGAGCGACCATTCAAAATTAGCAGGCGCGGTCGAACCTCCAAATCCCGGAAGATCGGGCCGAAGCAGGCGGTAATGCTGGCCCATTTGCGGCACCCAGCCGTACCAGATTTCATTCGTTTCCAAATTTCCATGGAGGAATACGACCGGTTCGGAATCCAGCCAGGGCGCACCGAGCCATTCGTCCTTGTAGTAGACAGATACTCCAGAACTCAGCGAGGCGGTGATCCCGCCGCGTTCTTTTGAGTGACCGGTTTTCTCTTTCCCCGCAACCGCCGTTTCCATTGCTCGCGAAATGACGGGGAGTCCCGCCAAGCCAATCCCCCACTTCATCACGCCTCTCCTCGTTGGTTCAGAAAATGGGCTCATGGTTCTCGCTCCTCTCGTTGGCGCGATGATTCGGTCGGCAATCAGGCGAATGCTACGTGAATATTTTTATCGAGATGATACCCCTTTTGACGTGTTCGTCCCGGTCGAAATTAAAAATGTAGCGTGTCAGAAGTTTCAACACAACATTATTAGAAGCGAACCGGCACTATTGATATCCTAAATTTCTGCTCGGTCCGCTGTTGTTCAAGCTGCTGTAGCCCGCCTCTTCAGAGGCGGGGCTTTAGA
>DATAPT010000321.1:0-3026 GCA_036265065.1 Candidatus Acidiferrales bacterium
CTGTCATGATTGCGCGCCTACGCCGCGATGGTGAATTAGAATTCGTCAACTGCGGGCACGTGCCGCCGTTGTTAATCGTTAAAAACGAAGTCGTTCGTCCTACCCACGGTAATCTGCCGGTCGGTCTGCTGGCGGACGTCAGCTATGAAAGCGACCACTACAGCCTGCACTCCGGCGACCGCCTGGTCCTTGTGACCGACGGTGTCACCGAAGCCGAAAACGCGGCGGGTGAATTTTTCGACAATGAGCGATTGGAAGCGGCGGCAAAAACCGGGGGAACGCAGGAAATTTTTAATGCTGTCTCTGAATTTTGCGACGGCACACCACTCAACGATGATTGCACCGTGGTAGAGATGGTGTTCTCGGGTTAGGCATATTCCACCTGAATTAGAAAATTGGCGTTTCGCGGAGGGGTGCTAATGCGGTCGTCCGTTCTCGTGGTGCTTATATTGCTCGTCAAATGTGGCTCTGGGCAGGCGGTTTCCTCGCATGAGTCCTCCCCGGGTGCGATAAATCAAGATGATCTGGCACGCATTGTAGGCTACTCGATGACGAGCGGAGGAGCGTCCAAATTTCTCGAGACTCTCACAGACACTATTGGCGGCCGCATCACCGGAAGCCCGGAATGCAAGGCGACCGCCGACCTGATCCTGCAAAAGCTAAAAGATGCCGGCTTCGAGACTGCGCATTTCGAGGAATATACGATCAACCCCGGCTGGCAACATGGGCCGGCTACGGGTGAAGTCATCAGTCCTGTGAAGCGTGATTTGTATATTGCCTCTTACGGATGGGCGCCAGGGACGCCGGGCGCGATTGAAGTTCCTGTTGCTGATATTGGCGGAACTGGCGACGGACACTCGCCTTTACCCGATCGGGTGCGCGGGGCGGCTGTGCTGGTGGATTTGGGAAGCAATGGCCTTTCCACAAATTACGTCGCCACCCGGCACCTGCTGGCGCGGCAATTGGCGAATGCTGGCGCCGCGGCAATGTTCATCGTTTCGGATAAACCTGACCGCATGCTGTACACTTCGGCGTTCCTGATTTACCCGCGAGGTCCGCTGCCCATAATATCGATTGCCAAGGAAGACGCCGCGTTCCTTCGGCGATTGTTGTCCCATGGCCCAGTCACAATTCGTCTCAATGTGCAGAACTCATTCAGCAGCGGGCCGGTTCCGGAGCGGAATGTGGTTGCGGACCTCGTTGGAAGAGATCCAAGTGAGATGGTCTTGTTAACAGCTCATTTCGATTCATGGGATCCGGCTCAAGGTGCTAATGACAACGGAGGGGAAGTCGCAACCGTGCTCGAAGCGGCGCGAGTTTTGAAGTTCCTGAAAATCCAGCCTCGGCATACTATTCGCTTCGTATTTTTCTCAGGAGAGGAACAGTCAGATCTGGGTTCGCGCGCTTACGTTGCGCAGCACAAGCAGGAGCTGGATGGGATTCGAGCTGTGTTCAACTCTGATGCGGGCGTGCAGCCGCCAATCGGATTCAAACTTTACGGACGGACGGACCTTGAAGCCACCACCAGGAAACTAATTTCGCCTCTCGCTCCGCTGGGTGCCGAACGTGTGTTCACAGATGCCGACTTCGATTCCGATGAGGAATCATTCATGGTGGTGGGCGTGCCTGCTTACTCGCTTGCCGTAGAGCCCGAAGATTATTACGCGCGGCATCACACGATCATCGATACGTTCGAGAGAGTTGATCCGCGCATGTTGAGCCTGCATACCGCTGTGCTGGCAGCAGTTGGATATACCTTCGCCAATTCTGAAGAGCGTCCGGGACGCAGGTTGACGTCGGCGGAAGTCAAAGAACTGTTGCAGCGTACCAACCTGGAGTCGCTGTATGAGCTGGATTATCCCGACGCGAAGGCTTATTGAGACTACAGAATTGCCGCCTCGTGGATCATCCTGTTTTCAGCAAACCGCGAGAGGTTCAACAGCGACGGATCAATCAGATCCGTTTTCCCGTTAAGAATCAGGTCTGACAATATTTTGCCGGTAGCGGGCGCGTGCATCACGCCATGGCCGCTGAACCCATTGGCCAGAAAAAAACCTGGCACATCCGGCGCTGGGCCCAGAATTGGATGATGGTCGGGTGTCATCTCGTACAAACCCGCCCATGCGCGTTTCGGATTGACCGGTACATCCTCAAAAACTGGCACGCGATCCGCGGCACGAGTCAATATCTTCTCGACAAACAACGGGTCGAAATCGGTTTTGTATCCCGCCGTTTCCTCGGGATCGTTCCACGCCAGCAGAAATCCCAGCCCTTCGGGACGGAAGTGAAATCCGTTCGACATATCGATGATCATGGGCGCGCTGTGCGGAAAACCATCAAATGGTTCGGTCGGGACCAGCATGCGGCGGAGCGGTTCGACCGGCAAATCAATTCCCACCATGCGCGCGATGTTTGCGGCCCACGCTCCCGCGCAGTTCACTACGATGCGAGTGCTCACCGAACCTCTGGTGGTTTCAACTGTCGCGATGCGGTCAGCATCTCGCTTTATGCCAGTCACGAGGGCATTTTTCCAGATTTCGGCGCCATGATCGCAGGCCCAGCTCATGAAGCCGATCATTGCGCTATATGGATCAATGAAACCGTCAGTGCAACAGAACGCTCCGCCCACAATATCGTCGCCGCGAAGCTGAGGGAAGATGGTGCGAATTTCATACGCCGTGATGAGGCGTGCGTCTTTCAGGCCGAGTCGCACCTGGGTTTCGTAATTCCTCCGCAGATAGGCCATGTGCTTTTCGCTGGTGGCACAGAATAAATAACCTTGTGCCCGATAGCCGCATGGATATCCCAACTGCTCGTCAAATCGCCCATAAAAAGGAATTGAATACAGCGACATCTGAATGTTGACTGGGGTGGAGAATTGGGCGCGCACCCCGCCCATGCTTTTGCCCGTGGAACCTTTTCCCTGGGAGGATTCTCGTTCGATCACGAGAACGTTTTTGCATCCCGCTGCGGTCAGATGATAAGCAATGCTTGATCCAACAATGCCGCCGCCAATGATGACGACT
>DATAPT010000322.1:0-5020 GCA_036265065.1 Candidatus Acidiferrales bacterium
TGAGCCGGTAATAGAGGTCGCTGCGAAATCGCCCTTCGGCCACCATTTTTGCAAGATCGCGGTTTGTCGCAGCCACGAGGCGCACGTTGACTGGAATGGGCTTGGTGCTGCCAAGTCTCTCGAATTCCTGTTCTTGCAAGGCTCGCAGAATTTTTGGTTGGAGCTCCAACGGCAGGTCGCCAATCTCGTCCAGAAAAAGAGTGCCACCATTGGCGAGTTCCAACCGGCCAATTTTACGGTCAATGGCGCCCGTATAGGCGCCCTTTTCGTGTCCGAATAATTCGCTTTCCAGCAACCCGGCGGGGATGGCGGCGCAATTCAGTTTCACCATGACGTGTTGTTTTCGCGGGCTGAGCTGATGAATAGCTCGCGCGATGGCCTCTTTGCCTGTTCCGGTTTCTCCCAGGATTAAGACGGTGACGTCGGTTTCGGCCACGGTCTCCACGTTCTTGAGCACCCGCTTCAGAGAACGGCTTTCGCCTACGATTTCATCAAATTGCGCTTCGGTGTTCAGTTCCTCTTCCAAGTACCGCTTTTGCTGCTCACTTCGCCGCAATGCGTCTTCCGCCGTCCGTTTTTCCGTAAGGTCACGGATCACACACAAAACAATGGGACCATCCTGAGTTTCGACCGGGCCCAGCATGATGTCGGCAGGGAACTCGCTTCCATCCTTGCGCCTTCCGTACAGTTCCAATCCGGCACCCATGGGGCGAACGCGTGCCGCGGAAGTGTATCCATTGCGATGTGCCGGATGCGCATGACGGAACCGCTCCGGAACAAGAATTTCGACTGATTGCCCAAGGAGTTCGCCGCGCGCGTAGCCAAACATCGTTTCCACGCGCGCGTTTACCTCAGTGATCGAACCTTTCGTGTCACTCGCGATGATGGCATCCGGAGAAAACTCAAACAGCGTGCGGAATAGAGGCTCGCTCTCGGGCGTGGCTTCTTGATCATATTGGGGGGAGGAGAGGTCTCGAAATACGCAGACCGCGACGCGGCCTTCCGCGGACTCGACAAAGCTGAAATGCATATCGACGGGGAATTCGCTTCCATCCTTACGCCTGCCCAAATTTTCAAGTCCAGCTTCCGCCTTATCCCCCGGCGAGCCGGTTAAATTTGCTGCTCGCCCAGTTGAATATGCGACTCGATACCGATTTGGGACGAGGGTGAGTAAAGGTTGGCCAATCAATTCGCGAGAGGTATATCCAAACCACTGCTCCAGGCGATGGCAGACGGAAATGATTCGCCCCTCCGGATCGGTGATGGCGATGGCGTCCGGGGACTTATCAAATAGCCTCTCGAAAATTGACGGCTGCCTCGGGCGCACTGACGAGTTAAAGGTTGGTTCCATCATGGTCTACTGGCGCGCACAAATGTCCGATCACAATCATTCAAGTCCGAATCTTTCGGGATGGTGTTCAAAAGCCGCAATAATGAAATGCAATTCAAACTCATCGCATTTGCCAGATCGAGTGGCGATTGTAACAAATAACTCGAATTAATCTAACAGTGACTCGAATTTCACAGCGGCGTGACAAATGTCACTGCGAATTAATGCAATATGCATAAAGTTTCTGTTAGTAGTGCCTTCTAAGGCAAACCATGTATTTTTTAGACGATTTAGGCGGTATATGTTCTTAAGGCGCCGGGACCAAATTTCACGGCAACTGGAAGGAGAAATAAAATGACTGCACAAACTGCAACGGCAGTTGCAACGCAACCAGTAAAAATACCAGCGATAAGCAAACAGTCCGGACCCGATAAAAATATTGAAAGATTCGATCAAATCTATGACTCGATTGCGACACGCGCGTTCGAGATTTTTAACGACAACGGACGATGGTTTGGAAATGAACTGTCGGACTGGCTCCAGGCTGAGTCCGAAATTCTTCATCCCATCCATTTGGAAATCGCGGAGACAGAGGACGCCTTGAATGTTCGCGCCGAAGTTCCCGGATTTACGTCGAGGGAACTGAACATACAAGTGGATGGCAACCGGTTGACGATTGCCGGCAGACATGAATCCAAGGAAGAAACGACAAAGGGAAGAACAATTTATTCGGAACGCTGCGCAAAAGAAATTCTGCGCTCCGTAGAGCTGCCAATGGCCGTCGACGCGACCAAGGTGAATGCTCAATTAATGAACGGGATTCTCAGCATTGAACTTCCGAAAGCGCAGGAAGCGAAGGCAGTTCCAACAGAGATGAACGCGGCTAATTAAATTTTTTTTAGCTGGAGTGGGCAACGCATTGCACGTTGCCCACCCGCTGTTTCCGTGATTAACGGATTCAAATCACCTGAGCGGAAGGAGACGGCATGATTACAAAATGTTTCAATCAAGCTTGCCAGACTCCGTTTGATTATCGTGCTGGCCGGTTGGTTCGATTTTCCAGAAAGTCTACGAATCAAAATCACGAGGAAAGCTACCAGTACATTGAGCATTTCTGGCTTTGTAGCACGTGCACGGATCTTTATAAATTCGAATGTGAAGAGGGAATGCCTGTTGGTTTATCGCGACGGGAGCAAGTCGTTCCCAAAGGGAATCTTTCCTATCTGGTTTCCGCTGCGTAGCGGCCATTTTATAAAAAATAAATAATCAAATTGAATCGATGGGTACATGTGCAACCATTTTGTATCCTGAATGTGAATTTGTGTGCCCCATTAGGCTGATGGTCTTAATTCGCTCCCCTCAATCGCGCATGTTTCCACTGCAAAATTCGGACCTCAGCGGCTAGACATGCTGCGGGAAAAATACTTTTTGTCATCCCGAGCAAGGCGAGGGAACTGCTTTTCTTCTCGGCTTCCAAGGAAGAGCAGAATCCTCGGGCAAACACCGCCCTTCGGAATGACAAGGTGGGAGATTTTCCGCAGCCTGTAAAGCCGCACCCATTTTGCAAAGCTTATGTCGTGGCTAAAGCCACGACCCACAATGATTCCATACTTCTCACATTGAATCCGCCGTATTAGCCTGCGTGCGATCGCCTCGCCTTTATCCCCCACTCGAATCTCCCAAATCCTTCGGTCAAGTGATAGATTGGAACCACAAAAAGTACAAGGGGTGACGAATGGCCTTGATTTCCAACCTTGTGAGAGCCAGGGAAATGAAGACTGAGTTCTGCATTTACAAAGTGGAAGAGTTGGGATGTCTTGGAGGCGCGCCGTGCGAAGCAGAGTTATTCATTTTCTGATCGTTACCGCCGGACTTGGATTGGTTTCAACCCCGATTTACGCACACCATGGCGTTACGAACTACGACATGAAGAAAACGATAGTGCTCACTGGAACGATCACCGATTTCGATTGGTCTAATCCGCATTGCCTGGCGCATCTGGACGTAATGGATGACGGCGGCCATACGAGTCACTGGACGCTGGAAATGGCTTCCACGTTTACCATGGCGCATCACGGGTGGGATGTGGGCACGTTAAAACGGGGGGATCGCATCAAGGTGGAGACTCACCCGGCCAAGAATGGGGCGCCTGTTGGCATTACTTCAGGGCCCGGATTCGCATTGAAAGTTGTGGTCAACGGGAAAGAACTCCCTTCCCAATAATATCGAAGACGACTGTTTGGATTTGATTTTGAGAGGTTTGCGGGTGAGTGTGCAAAGAAATTACGGGGGAGAGTCACAATGCTTTCGAGCAAGTGCCCGAAAAATGGACGCTCGAGTCTTTCGCCAAATGCCTTGTCATGCTTGCGGCCCGGCAAGGGGCGGTGGACGCGTTTTGTTTTGGCGTTTGCGCTAACCGCGTCTCTTGCGTTGGCTGTGCAGGCGGACACAGGAGGAAGCATATCGGGAACGGTCACAGACCAGTCCGGCAGCGTAGTGCCGGACAGTACAGTTACAGTGCTCAACCTGGACACGACAGTGCAACAGAGCACGAAGACAAATGCGAATGGCTTTTACAATTTCACGGCATTGCCCGTGGGGCGCTATGAAATCGAAATTGTTCGCGAGGGTTTCAAGCCGTATAAGCGCACGGGCCTGGTGATCGACATTAATTCAGAGTTGAGAGCGGACGTAAGCCTGTCGATGGGAGAGCAGTCGGAGGAAGTGGTGGTTTCGGGGACCGCGGTGAATGTGGAAACGGTCGACACAAATTTGGGTGACGTTGTGACCGGCACGCAAATTGTATCGATTCCGTTGAATGGACGCAGCTATACGGATTTGTTGTCGATTCAACCGGGCGTAAGTCCCGTCACGTCTCTGACAGCCACTTCCGTAATTATGTCCGGCGTAACGGGAACGATTAATCCCTCCGGCGACGAAAATCCTGGAAATGTTTCGATCAATGGGCAGCGCGAATCCTCAAATGGGTTTTTCGTGAATGGAATCGACGTGAAGGAGTATATGAATGGCGGCACGTCGATTCTTCCCAACCTGGATTCCATTTCGGAGTTTCGGCTGCTGACAGACAACTTCGATCCTGAATACGGCAATTACAACGGCGGACTAATTAACGTGGTGACGAAATCCGGAAGCGACTCTCTTCATGGAGAAGCGTTTGAGTTTCTGCGAAACACGGCCCTTGATGCCAAAAATTACTTTGCCCAAACACGCAGCGAGTATAAGCAAAACCAGTTTGGCGGGACCGTTGGAGGGCCGATCAAGAAGCAAAAAGTTTTCTTTTTCGGCGACTATCAGGGAACACGCACGAATCAAGGCATAACGTCTCCCGTCATTTCTGTCCCGTCCGTGGCGGACCGCCAAGGTAACTTGACGGATATCGCTACTTCGCTGGACGGAACGGTCGACTCGACGGGCAGAGCGGCATATTTGGATAGCGAGCTTGGATACGCTCCCAATACGATTTTTGTCGGAGAGCACTACTACACTCCCGGTTGCACGAATACTTCACAGTGCGTTCTTCCGAACGCCACGATACCGATGAGCGCTTGGTCCGCGCCGGCCAGGAATTTGCTGCAATACGTTCCCGCACCCACCGACACCACGAACAATACGTTTTCCACTTCCGCATTTTCCCAGACCGTGCGGGATGACAAGGGTTCCGCGCGAATC
>DATAPT010000323.1:0-3390 GCA_036265065.1 Candidatus Acidiferrales bacterium
GCCCGCTCGCAAAAGAATTGCACGCGCTGGGATTCCGCCTGATTGCCACGCGCGGGTCGGCCGCGGCACTGGAAGCCGCCGGCGTTCCGGCGGAAGCTGTCTTCAAGGTGAATGAAGGCCGCCCGAATATCGTCGACCTCATCAAGACCGGCAAAGTGGATATGATCATCAACACGCCGCTCGGCCGCGAATCGTTTTACGACGAGAAGTCGATTCGGCGCGCTGCCATTCGGTACAATATTCCGTGCATCACTACGTTGTCGGCCGCGATTGCCGCAGCTCGCGGGATTCGCGCGCTCGTCGAACAGTCGCTGGAAGTTGCTCCGCTGCAATCCTTGCATTCGAAGAAAACCGCGGCGCCGCAACTGCCGTCCGGAAACGATTGACGCCGGGCGATTCGCGTTAATATTACAAGCCATCTCATAAATGGCTCGTGGCAGGTAATTGATTGCTAAAGCCCTTGATTTTTACGTCTCTGAACGTTGCGGCTGAAGAGGCCGCGGGAAAACCCCCACTGTGCCATTCCGAAGGGCGGTGATTGCCCGAGGAATCTGGTGGTTCTTTGAAGCCGAGACCCGCAAAGATTATTTACTGAGATAGCTTCTAATAGACGTGAGGGGAGAAATCGCTTGACCAACAAGCCGCTACTGAAGGGAGTATTGCCCGCCCTTACGACGCCGTTTGAATCCGGCGGCGCGGTTGCGCTTGGCCGCATGCGCGAAAACGTACAGGCCTACAATCGGATCGGCTTGTCAGGATATTTGGCAGTAGGCTCCACAGGTGAATCTGTTCTGCTCAGCCGCTCGGATTTCGAGGGAGTTCTGTCCACTGTTCGCGAAGCGGCTGCCCCGGGACGTATTTTGATTGCGGGCACGGGAGTCGAAACAACCGCGGAAACAATTTCGCGCACCGAATTCGCCGCAAATGCTGGCTACGATTACGCGCTGGTTGGCCCCCCGACATTTTTCAAGCCAGCTTTGACTTCAGACGTTCTGGTGACCCATTACACGCGTGTGGCGGAAGCCGCGCGAATTCCCATTTTGCTGTATTCCGTGCCGCAATACACGGGCGTGCCCATCGAAGAGGATGTCGCGGCGCGCATGTCGCAGCACCCGAACGTGGCGGGCATGAAAGATAGTTCTGGAAATGTAGATCGCATCGGCGCAATTCTCGCTGCCGTGCCGGAAACGTTTCGCCTGCTTACCGGATCTTCCACGACTATTTCTTCGTCCACGGTGATGGGAGCGGTGGGCGCAATTTTAGCTTTGGCAGATTTTCTGCCCGAATTGTGCGTGGCGCTCGATGAGGCGATTACTGCTGGCGATACTCATAAAACGCTCGACCTGCAGCGCCGCCTGATTCCTCCCACAAGGCGGATTGTCGGGGCGATGGGCGTAGCCGGAGTGAAGTACGCCATGGATAAGCGCGGTTACTACGGCGGGCCGGTCCGCGAACCGCTGTTGCCGCTGAGCGAAGCGCAAAAGCAGGAAGCAGATCGTCTGCTCGCGACGCTTGTGCCTTCGGCAGCTTCGGCCTGAATCCTATAGAATTCAAAGTCATCTAATGAGCTTTGCGAAGAAGCTTGTGAGTTACGCGGCGCAAGTACAAGGACGGAATTTCTGATGGATTGTAGTTGTATCTCACCGGCCGAATTGCCTGGAACCACGCGCCTCTATTCCGCATTTCTTTCCGATTTTCCGAGCGTCTCCAATTTTTATCGTCATCCGCCAAACGTGGCGGGAATCGATGAAGCGGTGCGCGAAGTTCGCATCGAGGAATCGGTTCGCCAAGCCGTCGTAGACGTGCTCAAAAAACAGAATTTTGCATTTGGTGGCGATGAACGGACTACGCAAAATTTAGATCGGCTGAGAGATGGTGCGGTCGCTGTTGTGACCGGGCAACAGGTTGGTCTGTTTGGCGGCCCTGCGTATTGCATTTATAAGGCGCTGACGGCGATTCACGTGGCGCGCGAATTGAATGGCCGAGGCGTAAATGCCGTTCCCGTTTTTTGGCTGGCGACGGAGGACCACGATCTTGCGGAAGTGAATCACTGTTTTGTGCCGAAGCGCGGGGCCTTTCAGCGAATGGATCTTCCACCTTCCGGGCTTGCCGACCGGCGCGTTGGCGATGTTCGATTGGGCGAAGATATTCGCGCGCTCTCGACTCAACTGGATTCACTGCTCGAAGGATCGTGGGCCGAGGAAATCGCGCGATGGATTTCTGAGAGCTATACGCCTGAGGATACGTTCGGGACTTCGTACGGAAAATTGATGACGCGCATTTTTGCCGGGCGCGGACTCATTTTTCTCGATCCAATGTCGCCGGAGTTGCATCGCTTATCGCTTCCCGTGTTAAAGGGCGCGCTTCTGAAACATGCGGAATTGTCAGCGGAACTAGTGGCGCGATCGGCGGCGCTGGAAAAGGGCGGATTTCACGCGCAGGTGAAAGTCGCGGGGCAAAGCACGCTGTTATTTCGGATCGTGAATGGACAGCGCGTCGCCATTCGACCCGTGAAAGATGGGCTTGAGGCTGGAGGCAAAACGGAATCCTTGGAAGAAACAATAAAGGCGTTGGAAGAACGCCCCGAAGATTTCAGCCCGAGCGCGCTCTTGCGTCCCGTGATGCAGGATGCGCTGCTGCCCACTGTGGCCTACATTGGTGGAGCGGCTGAGGTCGCGTATCAGGCGCAAACTTCGCTGGTGTACGAAAAATTGCTGGGCAGGGCGCCGGCCATTTTGCCGCGCGCGAGTTTTACTTTGGTGCCGTCGCACATTGCCGGTTTGCTGCAGAGATACAATCTCGATCCGAAAGAAATCCTGCAAGGGCGGCACAAGCTTCGCGCACGCCTGGAAGCTGAGGCGCTGCCGGAAGCGCTGACTACGAAATTTGAAGAGGGCGAAGTGGCCGTTAAAAATCTGCTCGAAGCCTTGCGCGAGCCGCTTAAAAAGCTGGATCAGACGTTGCTCGGCGCGCTTGATACTGCCTCCGAAAAAATTCTGTACCAATTTAATGGCCTGCGAACGAAGGCCGGCCGCGCCGAAGGTTTCCGCACCGGAGTAATCAATACTCACGAAAATGAAATAGCTTCGTCATTACTGCCGAATAACGCGCTGCAGGAGCGCTCATTTGGCCTGCTTACGTTTCTTGCGTCAGAAGGACCTGGCCTGCTGGATTTTCTGGATAGCCACATCAAACCTGGTACCGGCGAACATTGCTTCCTGCATCTGCAACCAAGCGCGAGGTAACTTTAAGTAGCACAGGCTTCTGGGGTGAACCCCTCAGTTGAGACAATTTAGAACTAGCACACTTGCCATTCCATGGATTTTGCTTTTCATACTGCCCCTTCCCTTACATTATGGCGCCCAGCTGGTGAAGCGGAGGCGAGCTCTG
>DATAPT010000324.1:0-7164 GCA_036265065.1 Candidatus Acidiferrales bacterium
GCCTCTCCCGCAACGTTGGCGCGGCCGGGCACAAATGGAAAACCAAATTGCTCCGCGGCTGTCTTGACGAAGCGCTCATCTTCATCCGCATCCGCGCCTCGTAACTGATGGTGAAAATGGAGAACAAAAATCGTGATCCCAAGCTTCGTTCGCAAGTTCCCAAAAATACGCAGCATGGCCACTGAATCCGCGCCACCCGAAACGCCGAGGCCGACCCGGTCGCCCGGACGAATCATGGCGTGCCGGGAGATCGTGTTACAAACGCTAAGATGAGGGTCTTGATTCATTTCGATTTAAACGGCCCGTGCATGCCGATGTGTTGGACGCTACCGGAAATCCGGAAACAAGAATGGTAACAAGTATGGGGAGAATCTCACAGCCGGAAGTGAATTCCTGAACAGTCCGCGGCAAGCAGTTCAGTTTGCTGGAATTTAACGGCTGGCCAGGTCCGCCACGATCATCCGGTTACGCGCGATCCGGCGATCCAGGATTACCGCAGCTACATAGGCACACCCGCCTCGCTCTGCTTCAATCCACGGACTGGTGGATGGAAATGCCCAGCTCAAAAAGGTTTTTGCAAAACCCAATAAATAGAAATAGACGGCTACCGTCTTTACCTTAAATCCGTCATCATCCACTTCTGGACAAAGAGCAATCAACTGGTTCAATCGCCCGAAGTGCTCGACGTCAGGTGAACTGGTTGTAATGCCGCAAATTTCACGAGCTTGTTCGGACAGTCTGTGGCCGCGAGATTCCGCAATAATAGAACGGCTGTAGGAGACAAAGAACTGCAACAGCGTTAAGGAAGAGATTCCGCAGATTAGGCTAGCAATCATTGATTCGGCGCCAGCACCCTCGCCGTGGCTAATTGCGCATCCGCCGGAACCTTTGTGAAGGTATAGGCCCAGGACAGCGGCAACCAAATGGAAGTGACCGGGAAGAAATACTGCCAGAAAGTATGATTGGGATAGAGATTGTTCATCGCGTAGCTTCCCGCGGACAAGCTCACGTAGACGCCCATGGAAAGAACAAGCTGCAGCAGGCGCGTTCTGTTTTCCCGCAATTTCGCCATCGCGCCCCAAAGAAGATACGTCAAGACAACGCCAACGAAATACAGGTTTTGCCCGAGCTCGGCAACAAAGTGCGTAACCATCCGGTTGGACGAAACGGCAACCAGGTAATAAGAAATCCCAGCCGTTCCCGCCAAAATCAACAACGCGCAGGCGCGAATGTATTGCCCGACCCCCATTTCGGAAAAGACGTGGGAGTACATATTCATGAGCACAAAATAAAGACAAATAGTAAGCAGGGATTGGGAATAGAAATAAAAATAGAAATAGGTATTCGAATCGTAGCCCGACGTATGAATGATGCTGTAGCTGCCAATGTCGGTGGCTACGCAGGCACACAAATAAAAGACAAGAGTGAAATGCTTGGAGAAGCCTTTTTTTCGAAGCAAACAGACTAATGAGAAAATTTCAACGAGGAGAACGGCTAGCCAGATCGCGTAGTTGACTGGGTCCAGCACGGTCTGACTCCTCCGCGTGGACCCAGTTGACTAAAGGTTCACGCTATTTCTAGTGACCACCAGAAGGCGGAAATGGCCGCCCTTGGATGTGACCACCAGATGGCGGAAATGGTCGCCCTTGGATGTGACCACCAGAAGGCGGAAACGGTCGTCCTTGAATGTGACCACCGGATGGTGGAAACGGCCGTCCTTGCACTTGCAGGTGACCACCAGAAGGCGGAAATGGCCGCCCTTGCATGGTGAAGCTGGAGCTTGCGGACGTTGAGGCGTTAGCTACAGCCACGTTCCTAAGCCCCATCGCGCCCGACAAAACAATAAGCGTAAAAGCAATAACCGCTAGAGACTTGTACATTCAGCCCTCCGGACGGAAAACTAACCCGGAGGCAGTATATGTACACCCGTACCCTAATGGAACAAAATTGTTACCTTGTGTCTAAACGATCAATACACTCGGACAATGTCCCGGCGGACAGCCCTAGCCGTCCTTTACCCGGAGCAGTTTCATTCGCACTGTCCACGTACAAATTAGAATTTCGCTTGGTCGGGGTCAACAGTACATCAGTACTACTAGGACTTAGGACTAAGGCCCTATCTTCTCAATGAGTTCGAAAAATTGTTCCTAATTGGGCCATTCGCTACCCCGCTTGGACAAGCGTCTCAACTTCAGGTAACCTTTCCTTGCTTGACAGCCCTCGGAATCCATCCGTAACATGGAGCGCTTTATTTTGGCCGGTGTAGCTCAGGGGTAGAGCGAGGGTCTCATAATCCCTAGGTCGAGAGTTCGAGTCTCTCCGCCGGCACCATTTACAAAAATAAAATTACTTTTAAAAATTATTCCTCATTATTTAAGGGAGCAGACTGTGGCGAAAATTACAGGTGGGCGATTCATCGCGGAATTTTTGAATGCGCAGGGCGTTACTGCTTTCTTCTTCGTTCCCACCATGCTCAGCCGCGCGCTGGCTGAGATGGACAACATGCCCATCAAGCGCGTGCTGACGCATGGCGAGAAGGCTGCTGCTTATATGGCGGACGGCTATGCGCGCGCTTCAGCGCGTCCCGGGATTTGCGCGGCGCAGGCCGTGGGCGCGGCGAACCTTGCTGCGGGTTTGCGCGATGCCTATATGGGCCATAGCCCGGTGATCGCCCTGACGGGCGGACGCTGGGGCCACCAAAAACACAAGATCAATTATCAGGAAATGGACGATTTCCCGATGCTCGCGCAGGTGACGAAAGCGAATTTTCAGGCTGACTCCGTGGGCCGCATCCCCGATCTGCTGCGGCAAGCGTTTCGCGAAGCCACGTCCGGCACGCCCGGTCCCGTCAATATTTTGTTCGCGGGAAAAGAGGGCGACATAGAGCATGACGAAGCCGAATTGAAAATGATCCCAGAACCGGGTTTCACGCAAGTCCCCGCGTACCGGCCCGCTCCGGAAGCGGCGCATGTTGCCGAGGCTGCGCGAATTTTGAAGGAAGCGCAAAAGCCCGTGATCGTGGTGGGCGGCGGAGCTCGCCTGTCAGGCGCTGGAGCCGAAGTTCTGAAGCTCGCGGAAGCGCTTTCGATTCCGATCGCCACTTCGCTGAACGGCTTTTCGCTCGTGCCGGATAATCATCCGCTTTACATCGGCGTTCCGGGAACATATTCGCGTTCGTGCACGAACAAAATATTGTCGCGCGCCGATCTGGTGCTTTATATCGGCAGCCAGACCGCGGGACAAGTGACGCACTTCTGGAAAATTCCCGCTGCGGGCACGCCTGTCATTCAAATTGGAATCGATCCGAGCGATCTGGGCAGGAATTATCCGAATCGCGTATCGATTTTGGGCGATGCGAAAACCGCGCTGCAGATGTTGAACGAGGTGGTTGCCGCCGATGGAAACAATGGCGGCTGCAATGCCAAGTGGCTCGAAGAAACGAGCGCTGCGGTGAACGCGTGGCGCGCCGAAGTGAAGCCACTGCGCGAATCGAGCGCCGAGCCAATGCGCCCCGAGCGCCTGATGAAGGAATTGGGAGACTGGTTGCCGCAGGACACGATTGTCGCGTGCGATACGGGTCACGCGGGCATGTGGTCGGCGCAGCAGTTCTGGGTCAACAAACCGTGGGATTTTATTCGCGCGGCGGGATCGCTCGGCTGGGCTTTCCCCGCATCCATCGGCGCGAAGGTTGCCATGCCCCAAAAGCCTGTGGTCTGCTTCACGGGAGACGGCGGCTTCTGGTATCACCTGCAGGAACTCGAAACCGCGGTGCGTTGCAACATTCCAGTCGTCACCGTCGTCAACAACAACAACGCGCTGAATCAGGAAACCATGATCTTCAAGCAGGCCTACGGCGGAAATCCTTCACCGAAAAATACCGAGATGTGGCATTTCTCCGAAGTGAATTTCGCCAGCATCGCGGAAAGTATGGGCGGGCTTGGAATTCGCGTCACAAAACCAAGCGAATTGCGCTCCGCGCTCGACCGCGCCATTTCCAGCGGCCGCCCCGCAGTGGTCGAAGTAATCAGCGACATAGAAGCTTTGGCTCCGAACCCCTGGGAAGGCTAGATAAATAATCCGCATTTGTAGTGCCGGCGTCCCGCCGGTGCTACACTCACCGCGAGGCTAGATCGTGATCCTCGGCGGCACCCTGCTCGAGACGCGTAAGCTCGTCACAGAGCACAATTTTTCCGGAGTCGATTACGAATAGGGCGAACACGCGGATGGCGATCCGGCCGTCCGCGACCTTTTCTGCCTCGGCGCGGTGGATGCTGACAACGGTCGCGCCTTCAGCCACCAGGCGCTCGAAAGTGATCTTAACGTTTTTGAGCGTGCGCTTGAGTTCATGCACGTGCGCGACGAATCCCAAAAAATCAAGCGTGCGGCCATCCGTTTTCTGTACGTATTGAGGGCTGAAATAGCAGGCAATCATGCCTTCATCGAACGCGTCAGAAGCGAATACGTTTTGAAATGCGTGCTCGACAAGAGATTTGTTTATTTGTTCCTGTGACGGGAACACTTCGCTTGCACGCTGTGTTGAGTCAGCGCTCATGGTGGGATCATATCACTTCAGTGCGCGCTTCCAGCATCTGCCGGGTGCCCCATCCTTGCGCTTTCTGCAAGGGTGGGGTCTCAGGATGTCCGAACATTGCCACTCTTGTCCAATCGGAAAGACATATTCACCCTACAATGTCACTCCTCTTGAGACTCAAGTGACTTTGCCTGTACCCGAAGAAATATCTCTATTCGATTTGTTGTCCATACTGCGACGCCGGTTCCGAAGAAATCGGTATCTTCAGTCCACACTGGCAGGCTAGCGCGAGCGCTGACGGGCTTCATCTTCAAAGACGGCATAGAGTTCAGGCGTGACCGGCTCAATAACATCACGCAGGTATTCCAACGATGCTGTAACGTCGGTATGTGCGACGCCCCGCTTTTTTAAGAGCTGGGGCAGATACTTTTCTGCGTCATCGAAGGCAACATCAGGTGCGAAGAAACGGACACCCTGCTTTGCGTACGTTTCCAAGTGCTGCAGGACACGCCGTCCCAGAACGGGGCGGATGAGGATGTTCGAATCAAGCACGATCATTTCATCGGGCTCCGCCCTTGCCGCGCCGCCGCAACTGCTTGAATTCGGCAACAAGTTCTTCTTCATCCACATCGACGAGAGCTTTGGCTAGACGGTCCGCAGCTGCTTTCAATTCGGAGATGTTGGCAGTCTTCTGGCGTTTTCTGCGCGTGGGAACATAGACACCGAGAGTTTCGCCGCGCCGGGTGACTGCTACCGGAGTGTCCGATTCCAGGAAACTGGAGATGCGTTCGCGGAATTCGCGGACGCCTACCTTAATGGTGATCATTGCCTAGCACCTCTACTGAAGTGTACACATTGATGTACGCATTCGCAATCCTAATTACGGATCACGGGTTTGTAGCGGCGCCCGGTGCCCCATCCTTCCTGCACTTGGAAGGGTGGGGGGTAGAGTCAACACTATTCCAAAATGTTCGGTCAATTCCGCACCGGTCTGATTCACGGAAGCCGACCTGTGGATCAAAAATCAAAACCCCCACCCTTGCAAAAGGCGCAAGGATGGGGCACCCGAACTCCCAAAATACAAACCAACCTGAAAGGTGCAATCATTCGCCTGATGTATACTTTCTGATCGCAATTTGATCGCGGGCGAAAATCAATCGCAGGAAATTTTGGGAGTGGCATGTCGGAGATCTACGACGTAATTGTGGTCGGGGGCGGCAACGCTGCGATGTGCGCGGCACTGCAGGCGCGCGGCGCGGGATGCAGCGTTCTTGTGCTGGAACGCGCGACCGAGCATATGCGCGGAGGAAACACGCGGCACACGCGCAACATTCGCTGCTCGCATGCCGAAGCCGACCAGTTTTTTTCCGGGCCATATTCCGAAGAAGAACATTTTCAAGATTTGATCAGTGTGACGGGCGGTCCGGAAAATATGGACCTCGCGAAGATGGCCATTCGCGAGTCGAGCGAGCTTCCTGCCTGGATGAGCAAGCACGGCGTGCACTGGCAGCAGCCGCTCGCGGGCACTTTGCATTTGGGGCGCACCAATCGCTGGTTTCTGGGCGGCGGCAAGGCGCTGCTGAACACGTATTACCAGACGGCAAAGCGCATGGGAATTGCGGTGCGTTACGACGCGCTAGTAGAAGATTTTGTAATCGAGAATGACAAATTCGAAGCGGTGCGCCTTAGAAATGAGAACGGCGGAGAGCTGATTCGCGGGCGCGCCGTGGTTGTGGCGGCCGGCGGCTACGAAGCGAATATCGAATGGCTAAAAAAACATTGGGGTGACGCGGCGGAAAATTTTATTATTCGCGGCTCGCCGTATAACGATGGCGTGATGCTCGCCGCGCTGATGAAAAATGGCGCGAAATCCATTGGCGATCCAAAAGGTTTTCATGCGATTGCCGTGGATGCGCGTGCGCCACGATTTGACGGCGGCATTGTGACGCGGCTTGACGTCGTTCCTTTCGGCATCGTGGTGAATCGCGATGCGCGCCGCTTTTACGACGAAGGCGAAGAGATCTGGCCCAAGCGCTATGCGATTTGGGGAACGCTCATTGCCGGACAGCCGGGACAGATTGCGTACGGCGTGGTCGACGCAAAAGCGATCAACCGGTTTCTGCCGCCGATGTTCAAACCGTTTCAAGCGGATACGCTGGAAGCGCTCGCGCCGCAGCTTGGCCTCGATTCACGCACGTTCGTGGAAACGGTTACTGCATTTAATCAAGCGACAGCGGGAAACACGGATCTGCGCATGGATCGTCTTGACGGCAACAGCACGCGCGGCATCAATCCTCCGAAAAGCAATTGGGCGATGCCAATCGACCGTCCGCCCTTCTACGCGCTGCCGCTGCGTCCGGGGATCACCTTCACCTATATGGGTGTCGAGATAGATGATTGCGCACGCGTTGTCGATCAACGTGGGAAAGCATTCCCAAATATTTTTGCGGCGGGAGAAATCATGTCCGGAAATATTTTGACGAAAGGCTACCTCGGCGGCTTCGGGCTGACGATCGGCTCCGTGTTCGGCAGGCTTGCGGGCAGAGAGGCGGCGAACAGTGCCCGGTCTTGATATTTTTGAGGAAGCGAATCGCCAGCTGATCATCTGCAACGCCTGCCGCTACTGCGAGGGA
>DATAPT010000325.1:0-6907 GCA_036265065.1 Candidatus Acidiferrales bacterium
GTCCTTGTCGACCGTGCATACTCGTATCCGAACACCACGTTTCTGTGCACCCAATCCACGATGGCTTGCACGCGCGCCCAGCCCGGCGGGGTGTTCATAAACAGTTCCGCTGCAATGTTCGAAAGACGATCCACTTCACAATACCTGCTGCTCATTAAAAATATGAGGTTTTCTGCCGGAAGATCGATCACTGCATGCTGCCGCGCCTGATAATTTACCGGATCTTTTTCCGCGGAATCATGGATTAACGTGGAATTCCAGATGCGAAGCTTGCCTTGAGGCGCCAGGAACCTTGTGCAACGGTTGCCGAAGCGATCGAAATAAGTTTCCGTTTTAACCCACGGCTCGATATTCAAGTTGTCCGATTCGAGTAAGTCAGGCGCGCGGGACGGATGAACACTCAGCATTGCAACGACCGCGACAGGCTGAGGAATATTAAATCCGATGTCGTAACCGAGGCGTATCAGCATAGTGGGGCCGTGTGGATTGCTTGCAATTCAATTGCAAAAATTTAACCACATCCATGAGTCTACGCTGTATTCGTTGCCCTCCGGTCGGAATCTGAATTGTTTTTTTGAATGGTCGGCATAGGAGTATGGCCTTACGGAGTTTTACTAACTAGTTGCGCGGGCGAGGGGAGTTGGGACGCGTTCCATCCTCCGCCGAGCGCTTCGATCAATCCTCCGCTTGCCGTCATCTGCTGGATGCGTAAATTCACGGCGGTTTCCTGGTTAGACAGAAGCGTGGTCTGCGCGGTAATCACATTCAAGTAGGGATCGATTCCGAGTTGGTAGCGATCCGTGGCCAGGGCTAATGCTCTTTGCGCCGCGCTGACTGCCTTATCCTGATCTTGAATTTCGGCAGACAGAATTCGCAGCATTGCAAGATTATCTTCCACTTGCTGAAATGCCACGAGCACTGCCTGTCGATAGTTGGCGACCGTGGCGTTGTATTGAGATTGAAATTGCTCAACTGTCGCGTGGCGCAGGCCCGCATCGAAAAGAGTTTCCGCCCCTGCCGCACCGATGGAGAAAAATCGGCTCTGCCAGTTAAATAAAGAGGAAGCAGCAGTGCTCTCCAGTCCTGTCGAGCCGGTGAGTGTAACTGTGGGGAAGTAGGCGGCTCTCGCGATTCCGATTTGTGCGTTGGCTTGCGCAACAAATCGTTCGGCTGCGGCGACATCAGGCCGCCTTTCCAGGAGTTGCGAAGGAAGGCCAATGGGAATTGCCGGCGGGTTCGGGATGAGTGGCTTTTCAGGAATGGAAAACGTGGAAGCCGGCTGTCCCGTCAGCATGGCAATCGCGTGTTCAAACTGCGCTCGTTGGATTCCGAGCGCCGTGTCTTGAGCTTTTGTCGCTTCCAGCTGAGTTTCAGCCTGCGCGACAGCTTCCGCATCGCCGATGCCGGTCTCGTAAAGCGCGGTCGTCAGGTCAAGTGATTTTTGAAATGCCTCAATAGTGGAATCAAGCAGCTGCTTGAGTGAATCCTGTCCGCGAAGATCAAAATAATCGATGGCCACTTCGGCTTGTAACGTTAAGCGCGTGTTTTCCAAATCCGCAGCTGACGCCTGCGCTGCGTAGGCCGATGATCGAACCGTGTTGCGAATGCGGCCAAATAAATCCGGCTGCCAGGAAGCATCGAAGGGAAGGGAGTAGGTGGCAAACATGCCGCTCGAAGAATTTGCCGTGCCGGTGGTGCCTGTCGTTACCGTCCTCGTAATGGTCGGTGTCCGTTGCAGGGTAGCGCTCGGGCCAGTCGTTGCAGTGGGGAATAGTTGCGCTCGCGCCTCTTTGACTAGCGCGCGGGACGCATAAAAAGTTTCCGTAGCCGACACGATTGTCTGGTTTGAAACGTTGACTTTTTCCTCTAGCTCATTCAACTCGGGATCGTTAAAAATTTCCCACCATTTTCCGCGTAGCGCATCATCCTTCGGCTGCGCAACTTTCCATCCGTCGGTATTTTTATAATCCGCTGGAGTTAGCTCCTTGTAGTCCGGCGGCGTCACCGCGGTGGGCGTGTGGTACTTCGGCCCGACCATACAGCCTGTCAATACGCACGTGGCGGCGGCCAGAAATGCTGCAATGCAACGAGTGAAAATGGTCATAGTATTCGTCAACTTCATATTCAAGATGGCTCCATTAATCGGCTGGGCTGGGCGCTGGTCCAGGCTCGTGGCCAAAAACCGTTTTTCTTTTTCCCTGCATGCGCAGACGCAGCCGGTCGAACGTCAGGTACACAACGGGGGTCGTGTACAGTGTAAGCATCTGGCTCAGAATCAAACCGCCGACGATGGTGATGCCCAATGGACGTCGAAGTTCATAGCCCGTGCCAGTGCCCATAGCCAGCGGCAGCGCGCCCAGCAGCGCGGCCATCGTCGTCATCAGGATGGGGCGAAAGCGCAGCATGCACGCTTCAAAAATGGAATCGTACGGCGATTTGCCTGACTGCCTCTCCTCCTGTAGAGCGAAATCGATCATCATGATGGCGTTCTTTTTTACGATTCCGATCAGCAGCACAATTCCGATAATCGAAATCACGTTCAAATCTTCCTTGAACATCATAAGCGCTAGCATCGCGCCCACGCTGGCGGACGGCAAAGTGGAAATAATCGTCAGTGGATGAATGAGGCTTTCGTACAAAATTCCCAATACGATGTAAACCGCGAGCAGCGCTGTCAAGACCAGAAGAGGTTCTGTCCCCAAAGACTGCTGGTATGCAAGCAGCGTTCCCGCAAAGAAACCCAGCATCGTCGAAGGCGTGCCGAGACGCCTTTGCATTTGGTCGATGCTCAGAGCCGCTTGGCTAAGGGAAACATTTGGCGCGAGGTTAAAAGAAATCGTCACCGAAGGAAATAAACCCGTATGGTTAATGGCCAGCGGAGTCGTATTCGCCTGCGCCTTAGCTACGGTGAGGAGCGGAATGCTGCTGTTGTTTGATGGCGTGTGCAGGTAGATGTATTTCAATCCTTCCGGGCTTTGCCAAAACTGGGGAGCAACCTCGAGCACGACGTAATATTGATTTAACTGCGTATAAATTATGGAAACCTCAGACTGACCAAAGGCGCCGTACAATGCCGAGTCTAACGCCTGCGTCGTGATGCCGAGTTTTGCGGCAGTGGGGCGATCGTATTGAAGAAGCTCGTCAAGCCCGCCATTCTGTTGGTCCGCGCTGACGTCCTGCAAACCGGGCAATTTTTTCATTTGAGCGAGAAGAACCGGCCCCCACGTCTTAAGGTCCTCTTCGGTATCCGACTGAATTGTGTATTGATACAACGCGTTGGACGAGCGGCCGCCAATGCGCAAATCCTGGACGGCCTGCAAAAAAGTGGATGCCACCGGTAGTCGATTCAGTTGAGGGCGAAGTCGGTTGATAATCTGCGAGGCGCTCGAGTCGCGTTGCGCCAGCGGCTTGAGCGCTATGTAGACAAAGCCTGTATTCGTGGCTCCATTTCCTCCGATAAACGCAATTACATTGTTTACCGCGGGATCTTTCTTAATTACTTCGCCGATTCGCTGGATCGAATCGTTCATCGACGGGAATGAAGCATCCTGCGGGCCGCGCACAGCGCCAACAATTGCGCCCGTATCTTCTACAGGAAAAAATCCCTTGGGAATTTTTACGATCAAAACGACGTTGAGTACGATCGTCAGAAACAGAATGGCTAGAGTAAAAATCGGATGCTCCAGCACCCATTCCAGGCTGGTGCGATAAATAGAAAGGACCCAATCGAAAAATCTCTCGCTCGCCGCATAAATGCGCCCATGTTTTTCCGCGTGCTCATTTTTCAGCAGATATGCGCACATCATCGGCGTGGTGGTCAGCGAAATGGCCATGGACACCACAATGGACGTGGAAAGCGTAACGGCAAATTCGCGGAAGAGCCGGCCAACGATTCCCCCCATCAAAAGCAGGGGAATAAACACGGCGATGAGCGAAATGCTGATCGTAAAAACCGTGAAACCGATTTCCTGCGCGCCCTTCAGCGCGGCGGCAAATGGCTCCATGCCATTTTCCAGGTGCCGCGAAATGTTTTCCATCACCACAATGGCGTCATCCACCACAAATCCAGTGGAAATCGTCAAAGCCATCAGCGAAAGGTTGTCGATGCTATAGCCGAAGAGATACATCACGGCAAAGGTGCCAATCAGAGAAACAGGCACAGCGATAGCCGGAATGAGCGTGGCGCGGCCATTGCGCAGAAAAACAAAAACGACGAAGACCACCAGCATGATGGAAATCGCAAGCGTTCGCTCGACATCGTTCACCGATGCGCGAATAGTTGTCGTACGGTCCAGAACAATGGTCGTATCGATGCCAAGCGGAACAGTAGCCTCGATGGAGGGAAGCTCGCTGCGTATACGGTCGACCGTGTCGATAATATTCGCGCCAGGTTGGCGGAATATGATGACGGTCACGGCCCGCTTGCCGTTTAAATACCCCCCGGTGCGGATGTTTTGCACGGAGTCCGTGACTTCCGCCACGTCGGACAGTCGAATGGCGGCGCCGTTCTTATAACCGATGACCAGCGGCTTGTACTCTTCCGCATGCGAGATCTGGTCATTCGAAAGAATATCCGCCGATACATTTCCGTCGGTAATTTGCCCCTTGGCCAAATCCGAATTTTGTAGACTGAGGACGGACTGCACATTGGCGAGAGTCAGTCCGTAATTCGCCAATTGAGTGGGATTTGCATCCACGCGCACTGAAGGGAGCGCGCCGCCACCGACGGTCACCTGTCCCACACCCTGAATTTGCGAAAGCTTCTGCTCAATCACTGTGGAAGCTTCGTCATACATTTTGTCGGGCCCAAACTTGTCCGAAGTGAGCCCGAGAATCATGATCGGTGCGTCGGCCGGATTCACTTTTCGATACGTGGGATTGCTCGGCAGGTTGGCGGGAAGATACGTTCTCGCTGCATTGATCGCCGCCTCGACATCGCGAGCTGCGCCATCGATGTTGCGGTTCAGGTCAAATTGAATGGTGATGGAAGTCGTTCCGAGCGAACTCGCCGAAGTCATCTCAGTGACTCCCGCGATGTGCCCGAACTGGCGCTCCAGTGGAGTGGCGACGGACGAGGCCATGATGTCAGCGCTCGCCCCCGGCAAGGCCGCACCGACGGAGATAGTAGGGAAGTCAACCTCAGGCAGCGGAGCAACTGGCAGAACTCCGTACGCCACGGCTCCTGCAAGAGCAATGGCAATCGTCAGCAGTGTCGTCGCTACCGGCCTGCGAATAAATGGCTCGGAAATACTCATGCAGGCTCAGGCCTCTGCGCATTTCCGGCTGGGGCATTTTTCAGCTTGTGCGAGAATCTCTTTCCCAGATTGTCAAAGAAAATATAGATGACGGGCGTCGTGTACAACGTAAGCACCTGGCTCAACAACAGGCCGCCAACCATCGAGATACCAAGCGGGCGGCGCAATTCAGCGCCGAACCCGGTCCCAAGAGCGAGCGGCAATCCCGCGAGCAGTGCCGCCATCGTTGTCATCATGATGGGACGAAACCTTAGCAGGCAGGCTTCGTAGATTGCATCGGTCGCACTTTTCCCCTGGTTCCGTTCTCCTTCCAGGGCGAAATCGACCATCATGATTCCATTCTTTTTCACGATCCCGATCAGCAGCACAATGCCGATGATGGCGACCACATCCAGGTCCTGGTGAAAAATAATCAGCGCGAGAAACGCGCCGACGCCTGCGGACGGCAGTGTGGATAGGATCGTAATCGGGTGCACAAAGCTTTCGTACAGCACGCCGAGCACGATATATACGGTGACGAGAGCGGCAAGAATCAAGATCGGTTCGTTGGAAAGCGAATTGGTGAATGACGCCGCCGTTCCCTGAAAGCTTGCCTGCAAGCTCGCAGGCATATGCATATCGTCGTGCACTTTATTGACCGCCGTGATCGCGCTTCCCAGCGAAGCGTTGGGCGCAAGATTGAATGACACGGTGATAGCCGGGAATTGTCCCTGGTGATTGATGGAGAGTGCTTCTGTCGTGTTTTCAAAATGCGTGAAGGCGCTCAGCGGCACGGCATTACTCATGTTTGAGGTTGTGGTCAGTGTGGTGCTGGTTGTTTTATTGGAGGGAGTGGAAGCGTTTGCCGAGAGCGCATTCTGCGGAGGCGTTAAGGTTGTCGCCGAGGGCGTATAGAGAGCAGAAGTAGTAAGCGCGTTCGAGCCTGCGGAAGGCGATCCGGACGCAGCGAACGAAGTGGATGCTCCAGTACCCGTGGCTCCGGAAGAAGCGTTTGCTTGAATGAACAGATGATTCAACATGTTGGGATCGAGCTGAAATTGCGGCTGCGCTTCCAGAATCACGTGATACTGGTTTACCTGCGTATACATCGTGTTGATTTGCCGCTGCCCGAACGCGTCATACATCGTGTTATCAATCGTTGAGGGCGCGATACCCAGTCTGGAGGCCGTGACCCGGTCGATCGCCAGATAAACAGCGAGGCCGCCCAACTGTTGATCGGTGGCTACGTCCTCCAATTGCGGCAATTTTTTCAGCTCGGTGACGAATCGATTGGTCCATTCATTCAATTCATTGGCATTGGGATCTTCCAGCGTGTACTGGTATTGCGTGCGGCTCACGCGGTCGTCCACCGTAATATTCTGCACAGGCTCCATGAATAACTGAATTCCCTGAACTTGATTCACTCTGGTGTTGAGCCTGCGTATTAAATCGGACGCGCTGATCTTCCTTTCCTCAATTGGTTTCAGGTTGATCGACATTCTTCCGCTGTTCAGCGTTGTGTTCGTGCCGTCAGCCCCGATAAACGAGGAAACGCTTTCCACCGCGGGATCCGCCATCACGGCCTTCGTAAGCTCCAATTGTTTTCTGGCCATGTCTTTCGAGCCAATCTCCTGCGGGGCCTGCGAAATACCCTGAATTACGCCGGTGTCTTG
>DATAPT010000326.1:0-4269 GCA_036265065.1 Candidatus Acidiferrales bacterium
CGCAAAAGATTCTCCAGCAATACACGGAGCGAGAAAGGAAGCTTGGAGACGTGGCCAACACCCTTTTTCTCAAGCGCGCCGAGGCGAAAAATTTCGTAGGATTTGCCGTCAACCTTCAGAGTTTCTTGCGTACCAAACGAATTTTTAGATGCGAGAGCCATTCTGGCTTTTTCCTTTCTGATATATTGCAGGATCACAATCATAACGCATCCTGGTAATCCGCGCAGCCCAAGAGTCAGGGTTAAATCTTCTTGCGTTTAGGGTCCCTTATATAGTCTGATCTCATGAGGGCGTTGGGTGGATAGATGGTTTGACGCCCGGAATTTAAACAGGTCTGCATTAACTCGTAGAATTTGCGGTATCACGCCCGGCACTTCACAAAAGGAGATCTTCATGAAAAAGTTGATTCTCGCGTTTGTAGTGATGGCATGTGCATTCACCATTTCCATGGGTACCAGAGCTCAGGATGCTCCTAAAGAACACAGCATGACTGGTTGCCTGCGGGCTGGGACGGCTCCAGATACCTATATGTTGACGGATCTCGAAAAGGGTCCTAAGAGCGTGGGAATCGTTTCGTCCACAGCGAAACTGGCACCCCATGTTGGACACAAGATTGAAATTACCGGGACAGCGGTTCCTCCCGCAGATGCGGAAGCCATGAAGGATGTGCCGAAATCGCCGCATTATATGAAGGTAACGGCCGTCAAGATGATTTCACCGACCTGCCCATAAGCGTCCGAGTTTAATAATTCCTCTTTGCCTCGTCCCGGGGGCGCAGCCAGCGGGGCGAGGCATTTTTATTTGAGAAACGTTCGGGCGCAGCGAGTATCGGTTAGAATAGAAAATGCGTACGCGCAAAATCGAATGAAAATTCTTCTAATTTCCACTTACGAACTTGGCAGGCAGCCATTCGGACTTGCTTCGCCTGCCGCCTGGCTGAGGGCCGGCGGACACAGTGTTGTGAGTCTTGATCTGACGCGGGAAACGATTGCAGATGAGCAGATTCTGGCTGCGGATTTAATTTGTTTTTACGTGCCAATGCACACCGCGACGCGGCTGGCGGCGGGACTAATTCCCAGAGTTCGTGAACTAAATGCTGGGGCTCATCTATGTTTTTATGGGCTCTATGCGCCCGTGAACGAAGAATATTTGCGCGGGCTGGGAGTGGGCACAATTTTAGGCGGCGAGTTCGAGGAAGGTCTCCTGAGTCTGGCGCAGCGTTTGCAGCAAGGCCCGGCGAAGGGAAATTCTTCGGGCGCGCAGGCTGAGCCAGTGATTTCGCTTGCGCGGCAGAAATTCCTGGTTCCCGATCGCGAGGGTATGCTGGAGCCCGCGAAATATGCACGCGTGGTAATGCCCAGCGGGGAACACCGTGTTGCGGGCTCGACGGAGGCGACGCGCGGCTGCAAGCATTTGTGCCGGCACTGTCCCATTGTGCCGGTGTATAACGGCGCATTCCGCGTGGTGGAGCGCGAGGTGGTGCTGGAAGATATTCGCAGGCAGGTGGTGGCAGGAGCGCGGCACATTACGTTTGGCGATCCGGATTTTTTCAATGGGCCCACGCACTCGATTGCCATCGTGCAGGCGATGCACCGCGAATTTCCGGAACTTTCCTACGACGTGACAATTAAAGTCGAGCATTTGCGCTTGCAAGACGCGCTGTTGCCCGTGCTGCGCGATACGGGATGCCTGTTCGTGACGAGCGCGGTGGAATCGGTGGACGATGCCGTCCTTGAAAAGTTTGACAAGGGACACACGCGAGCTGATTTTCTCGCCGTGGTTGCGAGGTTCCGCGAACTGGGCATGACGCTGATTCCCACATTTGTGCCGTTCACGCCGTGGACAACTCCTCCCGGTTATCTTGATTTGCTGGACGTTCTTTCGGAGCAGGGTTTAACCGAAAATGTTCCTCCCATCCAGCTTGCGATTCGCCTGCTGATTCCCGCGGGTTCGCGGCTGCTGGAATTGCCCGAAGTGAATTCGCTCATAGGAACCTTCGATTCTTCCGCGCTCGTTTTCCCGTGGACGCACGAGGACGCGCGCATGGATACGCTGGCGCGCGAAATTTCACAGATCGTGCAACGTGGCGATGGATTAAAACTTTCGCGGACGGATATTTTTTCGCATATTCGGCATGCTGCTCGGGCCGCTGCGGGAAATCGTGCGCCGGTTCCCTCCCGAGATCCGCTGATCAAAAGCGCGCCGGTGCCGTACCTCGATGAGCCGTGGTATTGTTGCGCCGAACCCATGGACGCTCAGCTTGTTTCCATTGGAAAACCAAAGGAAGCAGTCGCTAAAGCAGACCAATATGTGTGAGGATAATTCTGCGAAAGATTTCGCGACATTTGTTTTCGACAAAAAATATGTAGCCGGCTGCTGTAGCCCGCCTCTTCAGAGGCGGGGATTTAGAGTGCCGGTGGCAAAAATGTAATGGACGAGCACCCGCTGAACGTTTGAAGCACGCATGCACCCGCAGAAAAGCCCCGCCTCTGAAGAGGCGGGCTACAGCAGGCATTTACAGCTTTAGAACACACAACGGACTGAAGATTGTAAAAAGGGAATTATTGGAAAGACGAAAACATATGAGCCGACTATTGATTCTTGCAAGCAAATTAGGTTACCAGACGCGAAGTTTTGCGGAAGCTGCGCGCGCCCTGGACGTGGATGTCGTGTTCGCGAGCGACCGCTGCCACCAGTTGGAAGATCCGTGGGCGGACGGCGCAATTTCCATCCGGTTCGACCAGCCGGAAGACTCGGCTCGGCAGATTGTAAAGCAATCGTTTGTGCGACCAGTGGATGGATTGATCGCGCTGGGAGACAGAGCGGCGGCGACGGCGTCCCATGTGGCGCGCGCCCTTGGATTTTCTTTCCATTCGCCGCAAGCCGTGGAAAATTGCCGCAGCAAATTGCGCCAGCGGGAGGTTTTGCGAGATGCAGGACTGCCTGTGCCCGCATTTTTTTCGTTCAAATTGGATAAACGCGTAGAAAAGATTTTGCCGCGCGTTCAATTTCCGTGCGTGGTCAAGCCGTTGCGGCTGGCGGCAAGCCAGGGCGTGATTCGCGCGAATAATCCGGAAGAATTTCAGGCCGCAGTGGCGCGCATTAAACAATTATTGGAATCTCCTGAAGTGCAAGTCACTCGCGAACCTGAACTCGATCGCCTGCTTGTCGAGCGCTACATCCCCGGTGGGGAAGTAGCCGTCGAGGGATTGCTCACGCACGGAAAGCTGCGAATCCTGGGTGTTTTTGACAAGCCCGATCCGCTCGAAGGGCCATATTTTGAAGAAACCCTATATGTCACGCCTTCGCGGCTGTCGGATGAAAAGTATGACCAAGTTCTGGAATGCGCCGAGCGGACGGTGAAGGCGTTAGGGCTCACACATGGCCCTGTGCATGCGGAATTTCGTATTAACGATGAAGGTCCGTGGGTGCTGGAAGCGGCGCCGAGGCCGATTGGCGGGCTATGCGCGCGCGCCCTTCGATTTGGACCGCAACGCATGCTGCTCGAAGAGTTGCTGGTGCGGCACGCGCTGGGCATGCAGGGAACGGAAATCGCCCGGGAAGAAGATGCGTCTGGCGTGATGATGATCCCCGTTCCAAAGTCTGGCGTGCTTGAAAATGTGGAGGGCGAGGAGCAGGCTCGCGCGACTCCGGGGATTGAAGATTTGCAAATTACCGCGCGATTGCATGATGTGATTGCGGCATGGCCAGAAGGGGCTTCGTACCTTGGATTTCTTTTTGCGCACGCGAAGACTCCGGCTGAGGTCGAGAGTGCGCTTCGCCAGGCGCATGCGGAGTTGAAGTTTGAGATTGCGGAGCGCTTGCCGGTGCAACATCCGGTGACGGGTGTTGCGGGGACAGTTTAGACTGCACTTTTCACTTGCCGTGTGCGCGCGGTTTCCTTTGGCGTATATCCACTGATGACCTTGAATTGTGCTGACTCTGTAGGGGCACGGCATGCCGTGCCCCTACAATCCCGCGACCGGCAGCAAGATTTGAAGTCAGCTATGGACACGTTTAACGCAGGCTCGGTCTCTCTTAAAAAAAAAACGCCGGCGAGATGCCGGCGCTACCTAAAGCTGATTCAATACAAACTTTTGTGATTTAGCCTTTGGCCTTGGGTGCCACGTAGCCTTCGGGGAGTTTTGCGCCTTCGCCGAAAAAGTATTGTTCCATTTGTTCTTCCATGATTTTCTGGATTGCGGGTCGAGCGGGTTCAGCCGGTACTCGTTCATCAGCATCTTGGAATACTCGATCCAAAGCTTCCAG
>DATAPT010000327.1:0-9449 GCA_036265065.1 Candidatus Acidiferrales bacterium
TTCATGCGACGGATCCGAGTGGCCTGGTGGTGATCACGCAGGTGCAGCCCATCGCCGTACTGTTTACGCTGCCGGAAGACAATCTTCAGGAAGTTATTCAGCACATGAAGAGTGGAGAGCTGGGAGTCGAGGCCTATAGCCGCGATGATCAGAACAAGCTTGCGGGCGGAAAGCTTGTGACCGTCGACAACCAGATCGATCCCACGACCGGTACTGTTCGATTCAAGGCGGCATTTGCCAATCAGGATTTGTCTCTCTGGCCGAATCAATTCGTGAATATTCGCCTGATGCTCGCGACACGGCAGAATGCCATCGTTGTGCCACTGGCTGCGATTCAGCGTGGGACGCAGGGTTCGTATGTTTATACCGTGAAGGGCGGCAAAGCCACGATGCAGCCTGTGAAGGTGGATTTGACGCAGGGGAATATTGCGCTGATCGCTTCGGGTGTGGCGGCCGGTGACCAGGTTGTTGTGGATGGACAGGAAAGATTGCAGCAGGATACTCCGGTCGAAGTGCATAACACTTCGCCGGGTGGCCCTGCTGGCGCCGCCCCTGCTGGTGCCGCTCCCGCTTCCGGGGATCCCGCTAAAGGGGCCGATCACGCGGGCTCAGGGAAAAACAAAAAGCAGGGAAAGCAGAGCTAATGAATCCGTCACGGCCATTTATTCTGCGCCCGATCGCGACTTCCTTGCTCATGGCCGCGATTTTGCTCGCCGGGGCCGTGGCCTACCGGCAATTGCCTGTTTCCGCGCTTCCTCAGGTTGACTATCCGACGATTCAAGTCTTGACGTTCTATCCGGGCGCAAGTCCTTCGGTAATGGCTTCGTCGGTGACCACTCCGCTTGAACGCCAATTCGGGCAGGTTCCCGGCCTGAATCAGATGACGTCCACCAGTTCATTCGGGGCGTCGCTCATTACGCTCCAATTCGTGCTCGACCTGAATATCGACGTGGCGGAGCAGCAGGTACAGGCTGCGATCAATGCGGCGACCACCTATCTGCCGAACAATCTTCCGAACCAGCCGATCTACAGCAAGACAAATCCTGCGGATACTCCCGTACTTACGCTGGCGCTGACTTCCGGAACGCTGCCACTGACGAAGCTTGAGGACATGGCGGACACGGTTCTATCGCAAAAAATTGCGCAGTTGCCCGGTGTTGGTTTAGTGAGCATCAGCGGCGGCCAGAAGCCGTCCGTGCGGATTCAGGCGAATCCAACCGCGCTGGCATCCTACGGTTTGAGCCTGGAAGATTTGCGCACAGCTCTGGCGCAGGCGAACGTGAACCAGGCCAAAGGAAATCTGGATAGTTCCCAGCAGGCATTCACGATCTGGGCGAACGATCAGTTGATGACCGCGGATTCCTACAAGCCCATCGTGATTACGTTTAAGAACGGCGCGCCTGTCCGCATCATGGACGTGGCGGACGTGATCGACAGCGCGGAGAACGTGAAGCTCGCGGCCTGGGAAAATGACAGGCCAGCGGTGATCGTCAACATTCAACGGCAGCCGGGCGCGAACATCATTAATGTTGTGGACCGCATTAAAAATTTGCTGCCTCAGTTGAAGGCATCGCTGCCGTCGTCAGTCAACCTTTCTATTCTGACGGATCGCACCACGACGATTCGCGCTTCAGTTTCAGACGTGCAATTTGAATTGATGCTGACGGTCGCGCTGGTCGTGCTTGTTATTTTCCTGTTTTTGCGGAGTCTGGCGGCGACGGCAATTCCCAGCGTGGCTGTGCCGCTGTCGCTCGTAGGCACGTTTGGCGTGATGTATTTGCTGGGCTACAGTTTGGACAACTTGTCGCTCATGGCGCTTACGATTTCGACCGGTTTCGTGGTCGATGACGCCATCGTCATGATCGAGAACATCACCCGCTACATTGAAGAGGGTGAGCCGCCGCTGCAGGCCGCGCTCAAAGGTTCCGAGCAAATCGGATTCACGATTCTATCGCTCACCGTTTCGCTGATCGCCGTGCTGATTCCGCTTTTATTTATGCAGGACGTTGTGGGCCGGCTGTTCCGCGAATTCGCCGTCACGCTGAGCGTTACGATTCTGGTTTCGGCCATGGTGTCGCTGACGCTCACGCCGATGATGTGCTCAAAAATTTTGCGCCATCAAAAAGATGCCGACAAAACTCTGTTCTATCGAGCTTCGGAAAACACGCTGAATTGGATTATCGAACAATACGCCACAATCCTGCGATTTGTGCTGAAGCATCAACCGGCCACGTTGATTGTTACGGTAGGAACGCTTGCACTGACGATTTTCTTGTTCCTCGTCGTGCCCAAGGGCTTTTTCCCGGTGCAGGATACGGGTGTTCTGCTGGGCATTTCGGAAGCGCCTGCAACTATTTCGTTTTTGGCGATGGCCGAGCGCCAGCAGTCGTTGACCAAAGTTATTTTGCAGGATCCAGATGTCGTAAGCCTTTCGTCCTTCATCGGTGTTGACGGCGTGAACATGCTGCCCAACAGCGGACGCATTCAGATCAATTTGAAATCGCGCGAAGAGAGAAAGGACGATGGGGAAACCGTAATTCGCCGCCTGCAATCGAAGCTGAGTGACGTGAAGGGAATTACACTTTATCTGCAGCCCGTGCAGGACTTGACGGTGGAAGACCGCATCAGCCGCACGCAATTTCAGTTCACGATGGAAGATGCGGACGCGCAGGAACTTTCCCTATGGGTTCCGAAGCTCATCGACAAGCTGAGAGATTTGCCGCAATTGACGGACGTGACCAGCGACCAGCAGGAGCGCGGCACGCAGGCCACTTTGCAGATCGATCGCGATACCGCTTCGCGCCTCGGCATTCTGCCGCAGGTAATTGACGACACGTTGTATGACGCCTTCGGCCAGCGGCAGGTCTCCACGATCTTCACGCAATTAAATCAATATCACGTTATTCTTGAAGTGAATCCTACCTTCCAGCAGAATCCCGACGCGCTGAAGCAAATTTACGTGCACTCGTCGAATGGCACACAGGTGCCGCTCAGTGCATTCACCACATATTCATCAGAGCTCGCACCGATTGCCGTCAACCACCAGGGACAATTTCCCGTGGTGACTTTGTCCTTTAACTTGAAGCAAGGCGCATCGCTCGGACAAGCCGTGGATGCCATCAAACAGGCGCAACAGGATTTGGGTTTTCCGGCGAGTATCCATGCGGGATTCCAGGGAACCGCGCAAGCGTTCCAGGCAGCGCTGGCCAATGAGCCGATCCTGGTTCTGGCAGCGCTCGTCACGGTGTACATCGTTCTCGGCGTGCTGTACGAAAGCTACATTCATCCCATCACGATTCTCTCGACGCTGCCTTCCGCGGGAGTTGGCGCGCTACTCGCCTTGCTGCTCACGCACACGGATTTCAGCATCATCGCGCTTATAGGCATCATCCTGCTTATAGGAATCGTGCAGAAAAACGCCATTATGATGATCGACTTTGCGCTGGAAGCGGAGCGCAAGGAAGGCAAGAGCCCGATCGATGCCATTTATCAGGCTTGTTTGTTGCGCTTCCGCCCGATTCTCATGACCACTCTGGCCGCGATGTTGGGCGGCTTGCCCCTGGCGCTCGGAGGCGGCACAGGAGCAGAATTGCGCAAACCGCTGGGCATCGCGATTGTTGGAGGGTTGATCTTCAGCCAAGCGCTTACCCTATTCACGACTCCAGTCGTGTATCTGGCATTTGACCGGCTCGCCAAACGACTCGGTCACGGCTCGCCCATCGAATCCGAGTCCCAGGCTGGCGCTCAGGCGGATTAATCCCGCACAAACAAAAAAAATTGCGGCTGTTCGTGTCGCCTGGTCCATGAGACCTTTGCAATAGTTTGAATTGGCCCTGTTCGCAATCGAAATAGAGTTTATCGATTCATGCACATCTCCAGGCCATTTATCGAGCGCCCCGTTGCCACTTCGCTTCTGAGCGCTGCGATCCTCTTGGCTGGAGGTGTGGCGTATCTTTTTCTTCCTGTAGCGCCCTTGCCCAAAGTTGATTTTCCCACGCTCACCGTACAGGCAAACCTTCCGGGCGCGAGCCCTGAAACGATGGCCTCGTCCGTTGCTACGCCCCTTGAGCGTTCTTTCGGGCGCATTGCGGGCGTAACGGAAATGACGTCGAGCAGCCAGCTTGGCGCGACGAATATCACGCTTCAACTGGACCTCGACCGGGATATCAATGCGGCTTCGCGCGATGTGCAGGCCGCAATCAACGCCGCAGCAGGGCAGTTGCCCACCACTCTCCCAAGTCCCCCCCGTTACCGGCTGACGAATCCGACCGACGCTCCGATCATCATTCTCTCTCTGACATCTGGAGTCATCCCGCGCAGCCATCTGTACGACATGGCGGACTCCATTCTGGCGCAGAAGCTTTCTCAGGTGGATGGCGTCGGGCTTGTGTTTGTCGGTGGCGGCGCAAAGCCAGCCGTGCGAGTGGACTTGAATCCGCTGGCCCTCGCGCACTATCAGATTGGTCTCGCGCAAGTGCGCCTGGCGCTGCAAGCGGCCAACTCGAATTCGCCGAAGGGGCTGCTCGAAGATGGGAGCAACCGGTGGACTGTCTTTGCCTCGGATCAGCTGCTGACTGCTGAAAAATACCAGCCATTGATTATTGCTTACCGCAATGGCGCGCCTGTCCGGTTGAGCGATATTGCGAATGTCACTGAAGGCGTGGAAGATTTTCGCAATGGAGCGTACACAAACGGCGAACCGGGCGTGGTCATGTTTATTTTCCGCCAGCCGGGCGCGAACATTATCGATTGCGTGGATAAAATTACGGCGATTCTTCCCGAGCTGCGAGCCTCCCTGCCGCCGATGGTGAATTTCTCGGTCACCTCGGACAGGACGCGTACGATTCGCGCATCGGTCCGCAACATCCAGTTCACGCTCATGCTCACTGTGGCGCTGGTGGTCATGGTCATCTTTCTGTTTTTGCGCAACGTGTGGGCCACGGTGATCCCCAGTATTTCCGTGCCGCTTTCGCTCGTAGGCACTTTCGGCGTGATGTATCTTCTGGGATACAGCATCGACAATCTTTCGCTGATGGCGCTGGCGATTGCCACAGGCTTTGTGGTTGACGATGCAATCGTTGTGATCGAAAACGTGGCGCGCTACCTGGAGGCCGGTGAAACACCGCTGCAGGCGGCCCTCAAAGGCTCCAAAGAAATCGGACCTACCGTTTTGTCGATGAGCATTTCGCTGATTTCCGTTTTCATTCCGATCTTGCTGATGGGCGGAGTCGTTGGGAGATTATTCCGCGAATTTGCGGTCACGCTCAGCATCGCGATCGCGGTTTCCCTGTGCGTTTCGCTCACAGCGACGCCCGCCATGTGCGTGCGATTCCTGAAATCGCCGAAAGATATGCAGCATGGCCGCGCCTACATGCTGGGCGAAAGAATTTTCTCGCGCATGCATCGCGGATATGCCACGGGTTTGCGTTGGGTTCTGGCGCATCAAGCGCTGATGCTGGTGGTAACGCTCGCGGCCATCAGCCTCAACGTCTATTTGTACATTGTCATTCCCAAGGGCTTTTTCCCGCAGCAGGATACGGGCCGCCTGAATGGCGCGATCGTCGGCGCACAGGACATTTCTTTTCCGGCGATGATGGATAAGCTCATCCAGTTTGAAAATATTATTCGGACCGATCCCGCCGTGTACAGCATTTCGGCGTTTGTCGGCGGCGGGGCTGAAAATATTGGCCGCATGATTATTGAGTTACAGGATCTGGACAAGCGAAAAATCAGTGCCGACGCGGTGATAGCCCGGTTGCGAAAAAAACTCGCCGTCGTTCCCGGCGCCAGCGTTTATTTGCAGGCCTATCAGGACGTGCGGGTCGGCGGCCTGTTCACGAGTTCTCAATATCAATTCACGCTGCAGGGAGAAACGCTCGAAGAACTCCAGACCTGGGCCCCGAAGATCGAGACCAAGCTCAGAACTCTGCAGGGCTTGCGTGACGTCACCAGCGATCAGCAGGACAAAGGCTTGCAGGCTTCTCTCGTATTCGATCGCAGCACCGCCGGGCGCATGGGCATCCAATCGCAGCAAATCGATGAAACGCTTTACGATGCGTTCGGGCAGCGGCAGGTCTCTACGATTTACACGCAGCTGAATCAATACCACGTGGTGATGGAAGTCGATCCCGTATATCAGAACAGCACGGACGCGCTAAAGAATATGTACGTGCGTTCCTCCACGGGAACCATGGTTCCGCTCAGCGCAATTTCTCACTACGAGCAAAGAACCACGGCGCTCGCGGTCAATCACAAGGGGCAATTTCCGTCCGTCACGATTTCTTTCAATCTCGATCCCAGCGTTGCGCTTGGCGAGGCTGTCACGGAAATTGAAGCGGCCACGCTTCAGATGGGCGTGCCGGAAACGATTCACCGCAGTTTTTCGGGCACGGCGCAGGCGTTTCAGGAATCGCTGCGGAACGAACCTTACTTGATTCTGGCCGCGCTGATCACCGTTTATATCGTGCTGGGCATGCTGTATGAGAGCTACATCCATCCCATTACGATTCTCTCTACGCTTCCATCGGCTGGAGTCGGCGCTTTGCTTGCGCTGCGGATTACGAATACGGATCTGAGCGTGATCGCACTGATCGGGATCATTCTTCTGATCGGAATCGTTCAGAAAAACGCCATCATGATGATCGATTTTGCGATTGACGCGGAACGCAGGGAAGGAAAGAAGCCGGTGGAGGCCATTTACCAGGCATGCCTCTTGCGCTTCCGTCCGATTATGATGACCACGACGGCCGCCATGCTGGGTGGTCTGCCGCTGGCGATTGAATCGGGGATGGGCTCTGAGTTGCGCCGCCCGCTGGGCATCAGCATTGTGGGTGGGCTGATGGTCAGCCAGGTACTTACGCTTTTTACCGCGCCTGTTGTTTATCTTTATATGGAACGCTTGCGAATGAAGCTCGCTCGCCGCAAAGTTTTGGCGCCGACGGTTCCAAGCTCCCCGCTGTCCAGCGAAACGCCCTCCTGAAACGAAGGCTTTGGGTTTTCGTGACGCCCGCGTCCCGCTGGCGCTACAAAGTCCCCAGAAAATTTCGAATCTGCTTTAGGACACGAGCGAACATTGCAGGCGTCAGCCGCCCGGTCTGCGTGTTTTGTTGGCTGGGGTGATACGCCGCAAACAGATGAGGCAGATCGCCCGGCAAGGCGAAACTCGCGCCATGCGAGAAGGGAAATGCTGCGCGGGATGCAATCAATCCATGCCGTTTCAACATGTCGAGATAAGTGTTGAGGGCAATTCCCCCCAGGGCCAGAATCGCTCGCGGGCGAACAATCGCAATCTCTCGTTCGAGATAAGGCATGCAGTTGCGAATTTCTTCCGGCAGCGGTTTGTTGGCAGGAGGCGCGCAGCGGACCGCCGCTGAAATCAGAACATCTTTCAAAATCAGGCCATCATCGGCGCGTTTCGAGTGCGGCTGATTTGCAAAGCCCGCGCGAAAGAGCTGTTCGTATAGAAAATCACCGGACCGGTCCCCTGTAAACATTCTGCCGGTCCGGTTGGCGCCATGCGCCGCGGGCGCGAGGCCGATAATGAAGACGCGCGCTTCCGGATCGCCAAACGCAGGAACGGGGCGTCCCCAATAGTGCCAATCGCGATAAGCGCGTCTTTTCGTGCGCGCGACACCTTCGCGATACGGCACGAGCCGGGCACACTTCCGGCAAGTCGTGATCTCCTGCTCCAGTACGGCTAGGTCGTTGCCTGACACGCCACCTCCGCGAAAAAATATGACTTGTTACAAAATTTTATCTTGATATTTTAAACCCCTCCTATATTCTGCTCCCCATTCGTCGGATAGCAATCAACGTTTAATTTGAACGCAAGATCCGGATAGCGGCCTGCGACGAACCTGGATGCCGTGACTGGACGCTACTTGGCCGTGACCTATTCGAAATGGTTCTCCCGTCTGCCAAATTGGTTGCAAACCATTTTGTGCCGCCAGCCATTTTGGTTTCCAACCAATTTGAGTCTGGCCTTGAGCTTGCCGATAGGGAGAATCGAGGCAGACCGCGCGGCTTCCACGGAAGAAAACACCGATTGGAGGCAGAACCGAGTGTTGAAAATGAAATTCAAATTATTGATTATTCCAACGTTGACTTTGTTTGGCGTAAGCATTCCAGCGCTGGCTAAGAAAAATCCACCCCGGCCTTTCCAATTGCGGGAAGCGGTCATCTTGAACGGTGCGCAGGTTCCGGCTGGATTGTACGATTTGATCTGGGAAACGCAAGGGGCCAAGGCGCGCGTAACGCTCCAGAAGGACGGGAAATTTATAGCCACCGCTGAGGGCGACTTCGTGAAGAGCGGCATGAAATTTGTCCAGGATGCAGCGGTATTGCGCGAAAATCCCGATGGGACCGAGGCTCTCGTTGAGATACGCATCGCCGGGTCGACAAAGGCAATCGTGTTGAACAGTGGCGATGCCACGATCCATTATTCCGTCTTGAAACACTAAACTTTCGATCGGTCAAAGGGTTGTGGGGCAGGTCCCTCAACCCATTCGGCCTTCTGATCGGGTGTTCAGAGCTTTTCGGTCGTCTCCCGCCTAAGAATCTCCTGGCGTTGACTTCAGTGGACCTGCCACTTAGCATAGTGTGCTCGTCTCTTTCAGGCGTTCTTGATGGATGTGAACCTATGTCGGCGGAAACCAAATCCATGACTGTGCTTGACCGCATTATTGAGGCGCGCCGCGCTGCGATTGCCCATCGCAAGAAGTCCGTGCCGGAGACGGCGCTGCGTTTTGGGGTGAAGCACGCGAAGCCGGTGCGCGATTTCGCGGCGGCGCTGACGCGGGACTCCCTGAATGTGATTTCCGAGGTCAAAAAGGCCTCGCCTTCCCGTGGATTGATCCGCGCGGACTTCGATCCAGTCGAGCTTGCCAAAGGATTTGAGGCAGCTGGGGCGGCGGCGCTCTCGGTGCTCACCGAAGAGGAATTCTTTCAGGGCGAATTGAAATATATGCGCGATGCGCGCGGAGCCGTAGATTTGCCGGTGTTGCGAAAGGATTTCATCGTCGATCCGTGGCAGGTATGGGAAGCGCGGGCGACGGATGCCGATTCGTTTCTGCTGATTGTAGCTGGCCTTGATGATTTGATTCTTGGCGAATTGCTAGCGCTCGGCCGCGAACTGGGAATGGAAGCGCTGGTCGAAGTACACACGCGCGAGGAACTGGCCCGCGCAATGGCGGCAGGCGCGCGAATTATTGGTGTAAACAACCGCAATTTGCGCACGCTCGAAGTGCGGGTAGAAACGTCCATGGAATTGATCGAGGAAATTCCGGAAGAGTGCATCGCTATTTGCGAATCCGGGCTTCGCACGCACGAAGATTTACTGCGTTTTCGAGCCGCTGGATTTGATGCGTTTCTGATTGGCGAGCATCTCATGGCACAGCCTGATCCAGGCATGGCGCTGCGTAAGTTGCTTGGTAATTAAGTGGCGCGGGCTT
>DATAPT010000328.1:0-12965 GCA_036265065.1 Candidatus Acidiferrales bacterium
ATCGTGATGATGGAATCAGGATTCTGGTAATAGAGGCCCAGGTGATACGTGCGGTTCACTAAATCGTTGAATGTTACCGGAGTTACCCCCGCGCTGTTTCCCGTGTTCTGCGTGTTTAGATTGCCTCGCCAGTAGCCTGTAAAATTCCAATGAGTGCCGCCAATGCGGCTGATGTCCGCATCGATCATCAGGCCGAATTGCCGCGAACTAAAGCCGCCGGGTTCGGAAAGAAGCCCTGTGTCGAACCCGATTCTTCCACGCACCTGGTTTTCAATCCGGGTCTTGCTTACGGGCGAAGCATTCGCGCGGATTTCTTCATCGAGCGGATCGCCGTAGGAAAATGTAACAACGACGGGATAATTTTCAGATTCGGCTGCGTTGACCTTATCTTCCCGCACGCGAACACTTTCGTTATCTAGATAGGCGATATCGCCGTCCACCAAATCTTCCCGCGCCTTAATGATTTCCGCGGCGCTGGAAGTGTCGGCGACGGAAAATACGCGCACATCGGCGATGGGCTGCCCTCCCTGGAACCTCACAGCCTCCGTTGTACCGCCGCTTGGGTCGGCATGCACAAGGTGAAGGAGCATTCCCTCATCGAGCCCCTCATTGCGTCCCGCATCCAGGTAAATCGCGCCCTCGGAGATATATTTCACGCGGAAAATAGTTTTCGCCGGCGCTGTCGTTGGCGAAGACGCTGTAGCCTGCGCGGAGGGCCATGATGTAGAAGTCTCGTAAGACGGCGCGGTGTTTGGCGAAACCGTAGAGGGCGTGGCGGGAACATATTGCTGTTGAGCAGCCTGGTTCTGAGGAGGCTGATTCTGTGCATCCTGCGATGCATGCGCAGGGCAAAACGAAATTCCGAGCGCCAGGACGCAGCCCGCAATCTGCAGGCGCCAAATGTTTGTTTCGCGATTAGCCATTGGGGTGGCACCCAGACGCTGTACAAGTCATTGGTCCGTAATTGCCCGAGTTGTGGCGGCCGGATTGCTGCTGCCAGCTCGATTCAGGCGTGTGGCACCCGTTCGTGCAATTAAACGTGGCGAAGTTTGTAGCCGCGCCCGGAGTTCGATGGCACGTTTGGCAAGTTGCAGAGTTGTGCGGGATTCTCCACCACGAGTGTGTAAATGTCGCACCAGTCCACGCAGTAGTTGTATGGCACGTCGAGCATGTGCTGGCGGCAGGGAATCCGTTGCCCGTATGGTCCGGCACCGATCCGCCAAGCGTGGCGGTACTCTTCCAGTCTGCCGTGTGGCAACTGTAGCAATCGGTTGGCGGCACGGCCGAACTGGTATGGCAAAGGTTGCAGGCGACTGTGACATGCGCGCCGGTCAGCGGAAAGCCCGTCGTGCTGTGATTGAATGTCGCGCCCAACCAGGAAGTCGTCGTGTGGCATGACGCGCAAGTGGTCGGATAGCCAGAGCTGATGTGATTCGGCACGGACCCGCCGAGCGTCGTCGTACTCTGCCAATCTGTCGTGTGGCAGCCATAGCAATCCGTGGGCAGCGTGCCGCTGTAATTGCTGTTCACGTGGCACAGTGCGCAGGCGACCGTGGTGTGCGCGCCCGTCAGCGGAAAAGTAGTCGTGCTGTGATTGAACGTGGAAGTTGTCCAGTTTGTTGTCGAATGGCAAATGGAACAATCTGTGGGGAAACCGGACGTGATGTGATTCGGGACCGCTCCGCCAAGCGTTGCTGTACTGTTCCAATCCGTCGTGTGGCAGCCGTAGCAGGCTGTTGAGCTGAGCGAGTAGTTGTTGCCCACGTGGCAAGACGCGCACGGAGTGGGGGACGGCGAAATGTGCATGCCTGTCAGCGCAAATCCCGTGGTGCTATGGTCGAACGTTGCCGTCGTGAAGCTCACGGTTGTGTGGCAATTCGTGCAGTTGGCTACTGCGAATAATGGTCCGGCCGCGGAGTGCGACGGAGCATTCGTCCCTTGCCAGCCGCCGCCATAGTTGGTGTTCAAGTGGCAGCCGGAATTTCCGCAGTCGGTCGGTGCGATGCTCAACGCATAGTTTCCGTTGATGTGGCACAGAGCGCAGGCCACTGGTGCATGGCTATTCGTCAACGGGAAGCCGGTGCTGGCGTGATTAAAAACTCCCGCAGCCCAGGTTGTAATCGGGTGGCAGGAAGCGCATTGCGAGGCGGTAGTCGGGAAGCCTGCGGTGATGTGATTCGGAACGCTGCCGCCAATCGTTGTGGTGCTCTGGAACGCCGCGGAATGGCAACCGTAACAATCGGTCGAGCTCAACGAGTAGTTGTTGCTGATATGGCAGGACGCGCATGGGGTCGGCGTAGGCGACACGTGCGTGCCGGTCAAAGCAAATCCTGTGGTGCTGTGATCGAATGTCGCAGTCAGAAAGGTCACCGTGGTGTGGCAGGTGGAGCAATTGGCCACAGCGAATGCAGGTCCGGCTGAGGCGTGCGGCGGAGCGGTCGTTCCTTGCCAACCGCCGCCATAGTTGGTGCTCAAGTGGCAACCGGAATTTCCACAGTCGGTCGGCGCAATCGACAATGCATAGTTGTTGTTGATGTGGCACAGCGCGCAAGTTACGCCAGCATGCGCATTGGTCAGTGGGAATCCCGTGGCGTTGTGATCGAAAACTCCCGCAGCCCACGTGGTGATGGGGTGGCAGGTCGAACACGCGGAAGCGGTGGTTGGGAAACCGGCCGTGACGTGATTCGGAACGTTGCCGCCGATCGTCGTTGTGCTTTGGAACGCAGCCGTGTGGCACCCGTAACAATCGGCGGAATTGAGCGTGTAGTTGTTGCTGATGTGGCAGGACGCGCACGGCGTTGGCGTCGGCGACATGTGTGTGCCGGTCAAAGTAAATCCTGTAACGCTGTGATCGAATGAAGCGGCATCCCATCCCACTGTGGTATGGCAGGTAGAGCAATTAGCTGCTGCAAACGCGGCTCCGGAAGTGGAGTGCACGGGATTATTCGTTCCTTGCCAGGTCGACAAGTGGCATCCGGAATTTCCGCAATCGGTTGGGGCAATCGCCAAAGCGTAGTTGTTGTTGATGTGGCATAGGGCGCACGTTACTCCAGCGTGTCCATTCGTCAGCGGAAATCCAGCGGCGTTGTGGTCGAACACTCCCGCCGCCCACGTCGTAATCGGGTGGCACGTGGCGCAGGCCGATGCCGTAGTTGGGAAACCTGCCGTGACGTGATTTGGAACGTTGCCGCCAATCGTCGTAGTGCTCTGGAAAGCCGCCGTGTGGCATCCGTAACAATCCGTCGAATTCAGCGTGTAGTTGTTGCTCACATGGCAGGACGTGCAGGGCGTCGGCGTCGGCGACATGTGCGTCCCGGTCAAAGTTAATCCCGTCGTGCTGTGATTAAAAGCTGCGGTCGTCCAACTGGTCGTATTGTGGCAAGTCGAACAATTCGCGGCGGCGAATGCGGTTCCGGAAGTGGAGTGAATCGGATTGTTGGTTTGCTGCCAGGTCGTCAAATGGCACTGCGAATTTCCGCAATCCGTGGGGGCAATCGTTAAAGTGTAATTGTTATTGATGTGGCAGGAAGCGCAGGTCACATTGGCGTGTCCTGCAGTGAGCAGGAATCCAGTGGTGCTGTGATCGAATGTCGCGGTTGTCCAGCTGACGGTGGTGTGGCATGTCGTGCAGTTCGCAACGGCAAATGCGGCGCCAGCCGAAGGGTGCACAGGATTTGTCGTCGTCCGCCACGTCGTTAAATGGCATTGCGAGTTGCCGCAATCGGACGGCGCGATCGCCAAATTGTAATTGTTGTTTACATGGCAAAGCGCGCAGGCCACGTTCGCGTGGCCGTTCGTCAGCAGAAATCCCGTGGAGCTGTGATCGAATTTTGCGTTCAACCAGGTATCGAATGAATGGCAACTTGTGCAGTTGGAGGCCGCAAACGCTGAACCCGCGGAGGGATGTTTGGGGTTTGTAGTTCCCAGCCAATCGGATATATGGCAGGTCGAGCAAGCAGTGGAAAGTCCAACGTAATTTCCAACCGCGGCGTTCTTGTGGCAGGCGTCGCATTGCACCGCAGCGTGCGCGCCCAGAAGAGGGAAGCGATTAAAGTGTTGCTGAATCGATTGATTGGAAACCTGCCAGCCCAGTACGGTATGGCATTGGGCGCAATTAGTTCCCATTTGCGCGCGGTGAATGTCCGCGTGGCAATTGGCGCAATCTTTTCCGACGTCCGTAAATACCGGCTTCGTGTGGCAACCCGTGCAGGAAACTTTCGCGTGCATTCCGCGTAGCGGATATTTCGTGGTGTCGTGATTGAATTCGGGGATCGCGCGAAGGGGGGCCCAGCTTGAGTTGGTGTGGCAATTCTCGCAGGGAATATTCAGGGTGCCGTGCGGACTCCGTTTGGACTGCTTCTGCGCGGACACAATTCCGGCGGCCAGAAAGATCAGCAGAGCGAGCACGAGGTAACGACCAACTTGAATCGCCCGGTAAATAATTGCCCCCAAAGGTTTTAACTAATGGTTAAACTTGTGGCCCGTTAAATCCTCTCTTAACTTAAGGCTTCACTAGGCATTCAAACTACTGGGCTTAGGGCCAGAAGATGGACCTGTACTCAGAAGTGTTTACTTACCCGTTCGAAAATATTTCCGCGCATTTTGTAGCCCGCCTCCTCAGACGAAGGGCTTTTACTTCGCTATTGGCGCCTAAACCCTCGCCTCTGAAGAGGCGAACTACAAAAGATTCGCGCTAGAAAACGCGCGCGGGTGTTTAGAGCGGCCGAACATCCGCGCCGTGGCAATCCGCGCACTTAACGGGAGTTGGCTTGTAGAACAAAACAAGCGTTCCCTGAATTTCGCGCAATGATGTGTGGCATTTTTCACAGGTCACGTTTGCGTGCCCGCCGGTCAATGCAAATTGCGTGCGCTTATCGTGATCGAACGTTGAGGGCGCCCAGCGCTGGTCCAGGTGGCAATCCGCGCATTTTGTTACGCCGTCCTTGGCCGCAAACTGGCTGCCATGCGGGTCCGTGTGGCATGCTTCGCAATTCTTGGGGGTTCCCTTGAACTGGATTTCGTGAGTTCCGGGCAATGTTTTGTGGCACTCGCCGCACACAACGATTCGATGCGCTCCAGCCAGCGCAAATTTTGTTTTCGAATGGTCAAATCCACTGATGTCGATCCAGGAGCGCGTGCCGTGGCACGCCTCGCAACCGAGCGGCGTTCCATTCGTTTTTTTCGCCGCCATGCGATCTTTAAATTCGCCCTTGTGGGGATCTGTGTGGCACGCGGTGCATGTGCTGTCCTGAAAATGGAAGGGCAGAATTTTGTCTGTTCTTCCGCCCAGCCCTGCCTTGTGGCATTCCGCGCAGGCGACAGCCACGTGCGCTCCGATGAGCGCGAAATGCGTCTTCTGGTGCTTGGCGATGGTAAATGTGGAGCGGTGGAAATCCTTTACCGTGTGGCAATCCTCGCAACGGTTCAGGTAGGGAGCGGCGGCAAACTGTTTATCGTGTTCATCCTTATGGCAATCTGTGCACGCCGCGAATTTCACTTTGTATTGCGTATCTTTTCCGGCAGGCGTGTGGCATTTATCGCAAGCCACGGCCGCATGCTTGCCATCCAGCGGATACTTTGACGACGTGTGCTCTTTCACTCCGAATAAAGACGGTTTCCACGCGTCTACGGTATGGCACTCCGAGCATTCCCCTTTGCTGATGCGCGCCTGAAATTGTCCCTTGTGCGGGTCAACCGTGTGGCAATCCATGCACTTTGCAAAGACCAATTGTTTTTTGAAATCACCGCCTGCGTGGCAATCGACGCAGCCGACTTTTAAGTGCCCGCCTGCCAGCGGATATTTTGTTTTCGAATGGTCAAATTGCATTGAAGAGCTGATCTTCTTCCAACTCGCAGTCGTGTGACAGGACTCACAAGTTCCCTTGAAACTTCCTTTGTGTGGATCCGTGTGGCAATCGATGCACGCCTCGAATTTGATGCCGCTATATTTCACAGCTTTGTCAGGGCCGGACGGGAAATGGCACTTTTCGCACGCGACCTGGGCATGCATTCCCGTAAGCGGGTACATGGTTTTCGAATGATCGAACTGCTTGGCCTGCTTCCAGTCCGTAAGGTTATGGCAGCGCTGGCAATCCGCGCCGAGTTGCCCTTTGTGCACGTCCTCATGGCAGCTCGCGCAGTCCTGTGATAGGCCCATGTAGGAAGCCGAAAGATTTTTCTTCTTCACCAATGCGCGCAAAGCCGGAACCATGTGTGCTGGTGTATGGCACTTTTCGCACGCTACGGTTGCGTGCTTTTCCATGAGTGGATATCCGGCCAGGCGATGATTGAATTGTTTTTGAGGCGGGTCCCAGTGGACCAGGGGGAAATCTTCTCCATTATGTTCCAGATGGCAGCGCACGCAATCCCTGCCATTGGGATTTTTCATGCCCAGTTGCGCGTGATAACCCTTTTGCGCGGTCAACTTGTCTGAAATTTCTTTATGGCATTCCAGACACTTGAATGTGGGAGCGCTGGTCCCGAATTGATGGCAGGTATTGCACTGGGTAGAGCCGTTGAGCGCTACGTGCGCTTTGGAAAGCGGGCCTGGGGAAATTTGGGCGCGCGCGCTGGTGGCAAAGAGCAAAATTACGGCAACCGCGAGCAAGCTGAATGCCAGACGAGAGGCTGCAATATCTCGTGCTCGGCAGCGCATAGTTTTGAGCAGGAAAATAGACACCAGTATCCCTCGAGGAAATTCACATCCCGCGCTACCGCTATCAGCACTAAAATCAACACAAGGCCTTGTGCTGGCTTGAGACTAACAGTAGAGCGATTCCCAAGAAGCTGGTCGAGAGGACAGGTAAAGTACGGCTATTGTAACTGCTCAATTATCCGGGTAAGGTCAGGATCAGTAAATATGCGAAATAATTAAATTTATCCAATCATTGAAAAATCTTAAGTCTTTAATATGCATGCAACAACTGGGGTCGTTTAAACGTCTACAATACTAGCTGGAAAAGCATTACGTAAGTCAGGCGATCAGGCCGCTCTCACGGAAGTCTTCGCATCGAGTGAGGGAAGTTCATCAGAGGTACAGGGATATGCGGTTCAGCTCATTCGTATTTGCAGCAGGCTTAGTTATATGCATGGCTGGTGTGGCTAGAAGCACTCAGGTTCCCTCTGCGGAAAATCGCGCCCCTTCCGACATCAATCGTGATTGTGTGGTTCAGGGCAAAAAAGTTGTGGCGGAAAACGTAGGTTCCGATGCGAGCAAGATTCCCTCCAATCCGCCCAATGATTTAACACGGCCTCCGGAAAATGAGCTGCCAGCGACGCCTATTCTCCATTTCGATCAAGATTTGGCGCTTCTGCAACAAAAGCGGACTGAGTTATCTCAATGCATTCTTTCCGCCGAAGACCAGGGCTCTCCGGAAAAGGCGCAAGGTGACTGCTCTGATCTGCTTCTGCTGAATTTTGAAATGAGGCATGACGGAGAAGCGGAACGTGATATCCCAATAGGACGTCTGCCTGGCACATCAGCATTTTTTTACGAATCGGGAATGACCATCGACGCCGATGGCGCGCCCAACGCCTATCATCCGGACAACTCCGGCATAGACGACCTCGGAAATGCCGGCTCTCCCGGCCACTGGGAGGGTTTGGCGAAGGATGCGCAAGGAGAACCTTTCATTCAGGGGCCCAGCGATCCATTTCCCGGTTATTACGTTTCGGCAACAGCTCTCGCGGATCGCTCCAAACCAGTCAACGATCCAACGCGATATGTCGACGCGTCGAAGATTCCGTTTGTGGTTTTGCCCGGAGGGCTGGCGCGACAGTTGGGAGCGCGAGTAGGAGATTTTGCGGTCGTATTCAACGAGCGAAATAGCCGAATTTCTTACGCGATATTTGGGGACGTTGGACCCTACGACCGGATCGGCGAGGGGTCCGTGGCGCTCGCGGAAAATTTGGGAATTCGCTCCGATGCACGAAACGGCGGCACATGGAGAGGCGTTTTATACGTGGTATTTCCTGGCTCCGGAGAAGGCAGGCCGCGAAGCATTGAAGAGATTAACGATCAGGGCCAAAAATTATTGGGCGAATGGGAAGCTGGAATTTCAGCGGCAGCGTGTGGAGGCCTGAAGCCGATTTCTCCTGCCCAAGGTAATCAATCGGCAAACTGAAAGCTTAAAAATGCGAGAGGGGGGATTGTGGAAGAAGAAAAGCTGCGCAAGCATCTCCTTGAACTTTTATCCGGACGCGAGGCTCACGCCAATTGGAAGGTGTCGTTCCGGGGCATTCCTTCGAAATTAAGAGGCATCCGGCCCAGCGGATTCCCGCACTCGCTTTGGGAATTGCTTGAGCATATGAGGATCGCGCAATGGGATATTCTGGAATTTTCGCGCGACGCCGAGCACGTTTCTCCCGAGTGGCCCGCTGGATATTGGCCGGAGTCTCCTGAACCCGCGAACGCCACGGCCTGGGATAAAAGTTTAAAAGCATTCGAGCGGGATCTTGAGGCCATGAAGAAACTGGTGGCGAATCGCAAAACGGATCTCTTTGCGAAAATTCCTCACGGGAGCGGGCAGACGCTCTTGCGCGAAGCCCTGCTCGTTGCGGATCATAACGCGTATCATTTGGGACAATTCGTAACAGTCAGGAAACTCCTGGGCAATTGGAAATGACACGATGCTCGATTGAGTTGGTCGATTCTGGCATGCTGCGTTGCAGGAAAAGTTCCATTATATTTGTAACCGTATCTTAGCGGTGTGCATCTAAAATAATGAGGGTACTTAGTAGAAACAATTGCCTCAGGCATGTGCAGTTCTTCAGGTCCCTTTAATTGATTTTAAAAGTGATATAAATCAATACACTTCCAAAAATGAAAAGGAGAATTTCTAGATATGTCTCGACGTTTGCTACCCTTTGTTCTGGCAATTATGGCACTCACCACCATGGGCGTTTCGGTCTGGGCCAAAAATGATTCGGGCGATACCATTACAGCAAGTATAAAGTTCAATACACCCATTAGCGTTGGCACGACTCAGATTCCAGCAGGCGAATACAAGGTGATTGCGGATGGAAGCAAGGCTAAGTTTCAACAGGGAAATAAAGTAGTTGCCGAAGTCCCCTGCACTTTGAAGGATTCCACCACCAAGCCCAATCAAACCACGTTCGTGATCGACCACGACAAACTGACTGAGATTCAGGTTTCCGGCAAGACCAAGACGATTGAATTTTCTTCCGGAATGTAAAGATTTTCGGGGTCCTGCTGCTGAGGAAAAGGTTTTGAGACGCTCGTTCCGTTCCGTATTTTTCGGAGCGTAACGAGCGTTTTTGGTTTGCTGTCCTCTTTAATCTACTGTTTGTCCTGCAGGTGATAGAGCTTTATGGCGTTTTCTCGAAGCACCATGCGGGCAATTTCATTCGCACGCAGCACGGTGATCTCGCCGCTTTGAACCATGTCCGTCAGTGCAATTCCCAATGCCTGCCGCCCTGTTTGCGAGGTTTGCCAGCCGATTTCTTCCCAGTCATATGCGCCGCTTCCCGGATATAAGTCAGTCCCAAACAATATTTTCTCCGGATACCACTCCATCCATTCGCGCAAGACTTCCGCAAGTTTGTGCGGCGATTCCATCCACGTCTGCTCGGATAAATCCGTGTATACATTCGGCTTCATCAGCAGCGGAGCGATTTCGCCTGTAAAAGGGCCCGAACCGCCGTGCAGCAGAACGAAGGTCGTTTTCCGGAGGCGCGCGTCGTTCAAAACAGATTCGAGCAGGAGGGGGTGCGCCCCGCTCAGGAAAAAATATCCGCCGCATCCCGCGCCCGTATGGATATGCACCGGCAAACCTAGCCGGCCTGCTTCCGCCGCAATGGAACGAAACAAATAGTCCTGCAAACGTGTGTACTCGTCCTTTGCGGGCGCGCCGCCGTGCAGGTATTTGGCGTAAATGGCTGCGGCATCGCGTTCGGATGCGGGCTCAAAATCGAGCGAGCGCAAGTACGCGGCTTCAAATTTGATGGCCACTGCGCCGGTATTTTTTTGCCGCTCGAGTTCCGGAGTGACGACGCGCGAAGCATATTCGGCGAGCGTGGGTGGCATGGATGCGACGCCAAGTTTGCGCCGGTAGCGTGCAAGCAGCATATTTTCACGGCCAAAGAAAAATTTGCGATCCGGCGTCTCCGCCGCGAGAGCATCATTGTTGAGCGGAAACAGCAGGGCGTCGTCAAACGGCACCCAGCGGAAATGCTGCGCGTCGAGGCCTCTTCCCATGGCCACGCGGTTCGCAAATTCCGTGTCGATGCCCAACTGATCGAGCACCCAGGCCGGATAGTTGTCGCCCTTCTCCTGACGAATATTATTCTTTTTGGCGATGAGTTCCTTTACGTGGGCGTCGCTGTGGTCCGAATATTCGTATCCCCACAGCGCTTTCCAAGCGGCCAGATATTGAGGATTTTCCGGACGCGTCATCGTGTTGGGTTCCGTCGGTTCCAGCGGATCGCACGGCAGCGCGTCGAATTCGTCATCGGTCTCTCCGCTGCCCACTACTCGCGGAGGATGCGAGTGATTGTCGATGGCGCGAATTTTGCGGATCTCCGCCATGAGCGCCGGGTCAGGGGCCTGCGCGACCGCTCTTACGGAAAAAGAGAATGTAATCAGAAAAAGTGCAATTAAAATATTTTTAAAATTCATGCAAATCCCTTCTATAGGCTAAACATGCCGCGGGAAAACACACCCTATCTGTCAATCCGAGCGGAGCGAGGAATCTCTCTTTCTACGTTTGCTAGTGCATAAATCGAAGAGAGATTCCTCGCTCCGCTCGGAATGACAGAATAAAATATTTTTTCCGGAACCTGTAAAACCCTTAACACGTGCTTGCGACTAACACGATTTACTATTCTTGTCCCACCACGCGGTTCGTCAATTTGCCGATCTTTTCAACTTCGAGCTCGATTGTATCTCCCGCTTTCAAAAAACGCCCCATTTCGAGCCCGCAGCAGCAACGATTCACGCCGGATTCCGGAACGGTTCCCGTGCCAGAGCCAAAAAATTCGCCAGGATAAAGAGTCTCATCCTGCGAAACGTAAGCAATCAAATCTTCAAACTTCCAGCGCATGCCTCTGGTGAGCCCGTACGAAACTTCTTCTCCGTTGATGCGAGCCCTCATCGTTAGAGCATATGGGTCCGGGATTTCGTCGGGCGTGACGAGCACCGGGCCAATCGAGTTGCCGCCATCAAAATCTTTTCCCTTTGCAGGGCCGAGCCTTCCGCCCATTTCTCTTTTCTGAATGTCGCGCGCCGAAAAATCATTGAAGATCGTGTAGCCGCCGATAAATTCGCGCGCCTTTTCCCTGGGAATGTCGCGTCCTTTTTTGCAAAGGAAAATTCCGAATTCAAGTTCCCAGTCAAACGCTTGCGTGTAGCGGGGAATCGCCACTTGGGCGCCATCACCGATTACATTCATGCGGTTGCCCTTGTAGTAGACGGGCCTTTCGTACCACGGCCGCGCCCTGCGGTAAGCCAGCGTCGCTTTGCGTCCAAACATTTTCTCAACTGAACGATCAATAGTTGCTCTCCAGCCAGGCATCTCGAAACGCCGCGTGCAATTAATGACGTGCTGTTCAAAGACCATGAATTCGCGGATCGATTCAGGGCGCGGAACGGGAGAAAGCAGATCTACGCTCGCGCAGTCAATCGCGACGCCGTCCGGCCTCTGCGAAAGATCGAACTCAATAGTTTGTCGCGCCTCGTCGCGCGCGGCGCTCCCGCCCTGAAGGAACGCGAGCATCGATTGAAAATGGGGATTGGATTCACCGGTGTGAAATTGTTCAGCGGCCTGCAGGCGGATCACTTTTGAGTCCGCATCCGTGAGGGCGCCGATTTCTTCCAGGCCCAGATAACGAAACGTGATGAGCCGCATGAGTTTGTTCGCAGGCCTAAGTAGCACAGGCACTCATGCCTGTGCGCTCTTGTTAACTCCAGCAAAACCCGCACAGGCATGAGTGCCTGTGCTACTAGACCCCAGGTCGAATGGATTTTTCCGTAGCCCGTGAAGCCTGTTCTACTAAACCTCTATCGCGGGAACTGTGCCAGTGGAGGCGTCACTCCGGGCGGCACGGGCGTCCTCGCCACGTTCATCAGCATTCCGAGCGATGTGTAATAGCCGCACAATCCGGTGATGTCGATCACGCCCTGATCGCCAAATCGAGCCAATATTTTCGCGTAGGTCGGATCGCTCACGCTTTGGTTTGCCAGAAGCTCCGCCACGAATTCATAAACCATTTCCTCATCGGGCGTCATGGTCGTTGGCCTATGCCCTTCGGCAATGGCTTTCATCGTTTCGGCTTTAATGCCGGCCTTGGAAGCTAAGGCTTCGTGCGAGTACCATTCGAATTGCTGGGTCCAGCGGCGCGCGATCAGCAAAATAATGAATTCGCTGATGCCCGATCCGAGATTCGTCTTGTAGCGAAGATACTCGCCTACTCTTTGCAGGCGGCTCATATATTCCGGGCTTCGCAGCAGAGGAATAAAGGGGCCGACCAGATCTTTGCGCGGGCCGGAAGTAATTTCTTCAGCGGCCTTCTTTTGCGCTTCCGTCCACTTTTCAGGGGGAATCGGGGGCATGCGGTCCGCGACGCCTTCGGCGGCTTCCGCGCGGCCTGCCGCCGCCAGTCCGATCAGCGAGGATCCTGCGAGCATCGTTGCACCTCCTAGAAAATCGCGCCGGTCCACCAGCGTTTTGGAATCCAGATTCGTTGGTTCCTTCGATTCAGTCATGAATTTCACCCTTTCAACTTCGCAAATTCTGATTAGAGGTTTGCCGTGTTTGAAAAGTCCTGAGGCATTATATGCGCCGAACTGCAATTTTCAAATTGGCGTTGCATTTGTGGCGCCGGCGCCACCACGAACCGCCTTCGCACGATGGCAGTGCTTGACAAACTGATCTAACGGAAACAAAGTTGCCCAAGCGGATTGACCAATGCTTCCGATTTAAGACAGAGGAAAATCAAAATGAGAGTGA
>DATAPT010000329.1:0-5604 GCA_036265065.1 Candidatus Acidiferrales bacterium
GAGACATAGAACCGCCGCGCCATAAAATGGAATGCGGTTGACGAACTGCGTAAAAGTTTCCTGAATTTCTTCCAGCGTTTTGTACGTGTCCAGGTGCTCGCGGTCAATGGTGGTGACGACGGCCACGACAGGCGCAAGCAGTAGAAAAGTACGGTCGCTCTCATCGGCTTCCACCACCATATATTCGCCGCGGCCAAGGCGCGCGGTGGAGCCGAGATGATTCACGCGCCCGCCCACGACGAACGTGGGATCAAGCCCGGCTGCGGCCAGGACGCTCGCCGTCATCGACGTGGTGGTTGTCTTCCCGTGCGCTCCGGCGATGGCGATTCCGTATTTCAACCGCATCAGCTCCGCCAGCATTTCCGCGCGCGGAATTACCGGAATTTTCAGCCGGTGCGCTTCGACAATTTCAGGATTGTCCGCGTGTATCGCGGAGGAAACCACCACGACGTGCGCGCCATCCACGTGTTCGGCGCGGTGGCCTTCAAAAATATCCGCGCCCAGGTTCAAAAGGCGTTCCGTGATGGCCGTGGATTTGGAATCCGAGCCGGAAACCGAGTAGCCCAATGTGAGCAACACTTCGGCGATGCCGCACATTCCTATGCCGCCGATGCCCACAAGATGAATCCGTTTGAAATTATGAAAGGTCACCATCATCCCCGAACCATCCCTTCAATCAGGTCCACAATTTCCTGCACCGCGTGCGGCTTCGCCAGGTGCCGGGCTATGGCCGACATCGCTTGCAATTCCGCGGGACTGTCAATCAATCCGAAAATTTCCTGCGTAAGTTTTTCCGCGGTGATCTGGGGCTCCGGGATCAATTTTGCCGCACCTGCATGTTCCATTTCCTGGGCGTTGCGCAATTGGTGACTATCTGTGGACGCGCCGAAGGGGATGAAGATGGCGGCTCGACCGGCGGCGGCTACTTCCGCTGCCGTGATGGCACCCGCGCGGCAGACAATCAAGTCTGCCTGCGCAAATCTCTCCGCCATGTTTCCGATGAAGGGCAAAACCTCCGCAACAATTTCTCGCTGTTCGTACGCAGCGCGCACAACATTATAATCGCGTTCGCCGGTTTGGTGAACGATGGAAAAGCGATTTTTTTGCGCGGCAAATAAGTCGACCGCTTCCACCATCGTGCGATTAATGATTCGAGCGCCCTGGCTGCCGCCAGTAATCAGAATATGAAACGGTTCTGTGAATTGCGGCGCAGGAATTTCAAAAAATTCGGGGCGCACGGGAATTCCAGTGAGCGTCGCCTTCTTCCCCCACAATTTGGTGGGAGCTTCGTACGCTGTGGCGATGCGCGTCACCGTGCGGGCTAACACACGATTGGTGAAGCCGGGTTCGGCGTTCGGCTCAAACACCATCGTGGGCAAACCGCTCATCGCAGCGGCCAGCATCATGGGGCCAGCCGCGTAGCCGCCCACTCCGAGCGCCGCCACAAAACGGTGCCTGCGTAAAATGGAAATCGAATCCTTCATCGCCGGAGCAAGCTTCGCCGTATTGCGCATGAGTTTCAGCCCGCCAATGCCCTTCAGCCCGGCGGACCGAATTGTTTCGAGCAGAAACCCGGCCTCAGGCACGAGCCGCGCTTCAATCCCGCGTTGCGTTCCGACGAACACGACTTCCCTTTCTCCTTCTCGCGACATCCACTCCCGGCCAATGGCGAGCGCCGGAATTACGTGCCCACCCGTTCCGCCTCCGGCAATCAACAGCCTGCGGCAGCGATCTTTCTCACGCGTCACCTGGCCTCACCGTGGTCCCTTCGATTCGCGAGCTCATGTGGCGCCGCCATCTTGCCGGCGGGTTTTGCATTTGTACCCGGCGAAAAATCCGCCGGCGGGACGCCGAGCCATTAAAACCCTAGTCCGCCTGCCGGCTGATATTCAAAAGGATGCCGGTGGAAAGCAGCATCACCAGCAAGCTCGATCCGCCGTAGCTGATGAACGGCAACGGGATTCCCTTGGTCGGCATCATGCCCAGCACTACGCCAAGATTGATCATCGTCTGGCTCAGGATCATCACCGTGATGCCAAGCGCGGCCAGACGCCCGAAATCGTCCGTGGTTTTGAATGCGGAACGCATTCCGCGCCAGCCATAAATCACAAAAAGTGCGAGCACAATCGCCCCGCCGATAAATCCCAGCTCTTCGCACAAAACGGCGAAAATAAAATCCGTGTGCGCCTCGGGCAAATAAAATAATTTTTGTTTGCTCTCCATCAAGCCAACGCCGGTGAAGCCGCCCGATCCCACCGCGATCAGCGATTGCATGAGCTGGAAACCGTGGCCCTGCGGATCGGCGTTAGGATTCAAAAACGCGATGACGCGTTCGTAACGGTAGGAAACGCGCACGATCAGCAAATAAATGATGGGGAGCGCGGCAAGTCCCGCGCCGATAATGTATTTCCCGTTCAGCCCCGCCACGTAAAGCATGGCCACCGCGATAATAAAAATCTCGACGGCCGTGCCAAGGTCCGGCTCAATCACCACTAGCCCGACCAACACGAGTACAGGGCCGAGCGCCGGAAGAATCGTGTGCTTCCAGTCGTTCATTCCGAATCCATCCGGGCGGCGGCGCATTTCCAGAAACCATGCCAGATAAAAAATGACAGCGAGCTTGGCGAGTTCGGAGGGCTGCAAACTGGCGGGGCCGATGCGAATCCAGCGGTGCGTTGCGTGCGATTTATCCAGGAAGAAAACGCCCGCCAGCATCGCGAGCACGCCGAACAGCACGGAGAAAATCACCGCCGGCCGGCGCAGTTGCCGGTAATCCAGATTCATCACGGCCATCATTCCGCCAAGGCCGCAGGCCAACCACAAAAGCTGGCGCAGCAGAAAGTGCGAGCCATTTCCATATTGGTCGCGCGCCATCACAGCGGAGGCGCTGAACACCATGATCGCGCCGACCAGGCACAGGGCCAGGGTCGAGCCGAACATCCAACGGTCTGTTTGCAGTTGCCGGGGCATGTTTTCGAAAAAGGCCTTTCGCGCGGAAATTTTTACGCCGCGTGTAATTTTTCAAGCTCGCGGACGAGGTGCTTGAACACGCGCCCGCGGTGTTCGTAATTTTCAAATTGATCGAAACTTGCGCAAGCAGGCGCGAGCAGCACCACATCGCCCGCCATTGCAGACCGAGAAGCAGTCTCCACAGCGCGCTCCAGCGTTTGCACATTCTCCACGGGAATTGCGCCGGCCAGATCCGCTTCGATCTTTTCCGCCGCGCTGCCGATGAGAAGCGCCATCCGCGCGCGGCTGCGCAACGTCTTCCGCAAAATTTTGTAATCGCTGCCCTTATCCTTGCCGCCAAGAATCACGAGCACGTTGCCCGGAAACGCGTCGAGCGCTTTGAGCGTGGCATCGACGTTCGTCGCCTTGGAATCGTTGAAATATTCCACGCCGCCAATCGTGGCCACATATTCAATGCGGTGCTCGACTCCCGCAAATGTCCGCACGCCTTCGGCAATCGCAGCGGGCTCGACTCCCGCAAGCCGCGCCGCACCGGCGGCGGCCAACACATTTTCCATGTTGTGGCTTCCGCGCAGTCCAATTGCCTTTCGATTGAGGAGAACGGTTTCTTCGCCATCGCACCGAAAAACAATTTCATCGCCGCGCAGGTAGCAGCCGCTCACCACATGCTTCTCGCGGCTGAACCAGAACACGCGCGGCCCCGTGGGCGCATATTGCGGCGCCACGGCATCGTCCGCGTTGACCAAGGCGAAATCTTCCGACAATTGATTTTCAAACATGCGCGCCTTCGCCGCCGCATACGCTTCGATAGAGCCGTGCCGGTCCAAATGATCCGGCGTAATGTTCAAGAGCACCGCGATATTCGGGCGAAACGCGGAAATAAATTCAAGCTGAAAGCTGCTGGCCTCGACCACCGTGAAGCTCGCATCGCTGGAAATATCCACGCGCGAAATCAGTGGCGTGCCGATATTTCCCGCCACCTGAACGGGGAGTCCCGCTGTTTCGAGAATGTGCCCGATGAGCGAAGTGGTGGTCGTTTTTCCATTCGAGCCCGTAATGCAAATCAGCCGCCCGCGCAAAAAACGCCAGGCCAGTTCAATTTCGCTCCACACCGGAACGCCGATGGCGCGGGCAGCGGCAAGCGCGGGCATGGTGGGCGGAACACCCGGACTCGGCACAATTAAATCCTGTTGCACAAAAGTTTCCGCCTGATGCGCGCCGAGTTCGAGGGTTACGCCCGCAGCGCGCAATTTCCGCGCGGTTTCCGCAATTTCGGTTTCCCCGCGTGACTCCGTGGCCGTCACGCGCGCGCCGCGCTCCGCACAGAAAAGCGCCGTGGCGATGCCCGTACGCGCGAGCCCCACGACGAGCACCTTTTTGCCAGCGAGTTCGATAACCGGTTTCACGCGTTACCTCAATTTAAGCGTCGTCAGCGAAAACAATGCAAAGATCAAAGCCATAATCCAAAATCGCACAATCGTTTTCGATTCGCTCCATCCGCCCAATTCAAAGTGATGGTGCAGCGGAGACATCCGAAAAATGCGCTTGCCCGTCAGCCGGAATGACAAAACCTGCAGGATGACGGAAGCCGCTTCCAGAACAAAAACGCCTCCAACAAAAAACAGAAGAATTTCCTGCTTGATCGCCACGCCAATCATGCCGATCGAGCCGCCCAGCGCCAGCGAGCCGACATCCCCCATAAAAACTTCGGCCGGGTGCGCGTTGTACCAGAGAAATCCAAGGGACGATCCGACCAGCGCGCCGCAAAAAATGGTAAGTTCGCCAACCTGCGGAAGATGCTGCAGATCAAGGTAAGCAGAAAATCGCGCGTGGCTCGTGACGTAGGTCAAAACCGTGAGCGCGCCGGCCGCCACCACCACGCAACCGATCGCCAATCCATCGAGACCATCGGTAAGATTTACGGCGTTGGACGAGCCTACGATGACCATCGCCACAAAAATTAAAAATGGCACATAGGAAAACCACCAGCCATAGGGGGAAAATAAAAGCGAGTGAATGACCAGGTCCGGATGAAAATTTTTGAAAAAAGGAACGCTCAATTGGGTCGAGTAAGTGCCATCGGTGGTGAGCGAGAGCAGCGTCACGGCTACCGCGCAGCTGGCAATGATTTGAAACGCAAATTTCAGTTTCCCGGTTAATCCAAGATTCCGTTTCTTCACCACTTTATTGTAATCGTCGATGAACCCAATCGCTCCAAACACAAGCATCGTGAAAATGGCCAGCCAAACGTAAGAATTTTGGAGATCGCCCCACAGCAGCGTGGGTATAACGGTCGAACCCACAATGAGCACGCCGCCCATCGTCGGCGTTCCCGCCTTCGCCTGGTGGCTCTTCGGTCCCTCTTCGCGGATGAACTGCCCGATCTGCAGCTGTCGCAAATTCTGAATCACCCACGGGCCAAGCACCAAAGTGATTAGTAATGCAGTAAGACTGGCGAGCGCCGTTCGCACCGTGATGTAACGAAAAACATTCAGTGCGTGAAAATAGAGCTGCAGCAAATCATAAAATAGATACAGCAGCATTTCAGGCACGCTCCCGGGGCGCGCCAGTCGCTCCGAAAACAACGGGCTCGGACTGTGTGCGTGCAAATTGGGAATCGAGCGCTTCCACAAT
>DATAPT010000330.1:0-4491 GCA_036265065.1 Candidatus Acidiferrales bacterium
CCACGCTGGCCATTATCGGAATCATCTACGGTGCACTTGTGGCCATGGTGCAGGTCGACTTAAAACGCCTCGTGGCCTACTCTTCCGTCAGCCACCTTGGCTTTGTGGTTCTCGGAATTTTCGCGTTTCACCAGATTTCCATTCAGGGCGCCGTCTACCAGATGCTCAATCACGGCATCTCGACCGGCGCGCTGTTCCTGTGCGTCGGCATGCTCTATGACCGGCGGCACACGCACCTGATCTCGGAATTCGGCGGCCTGGCCACGCCCATGCCAGTTCTCGCGGCGATGTATCTCTTTTCGTGCTTTGCCTCCGCGGGTTTGCCCATGCTCAACGGTTTCGTCGGCGAATTTTTAATCCTGGCGGGCACGTTTCAAAAGCACGCGGATTGGGCCGCCTGGGCCGCGCTTGGCGTGATCTTCTCCGCTGTGTACCTGCTGTGGTCTTACCAGCGCGTTTTCTTTGGCAGCATCACGCAGGACAAGAACGGAAAGCTTCCCGATCTCGACATGCGGGAACGCGGAATCCTGGTTGTGATGGCTGTGTTCATCCTGTGGATGGGCATCGGCTCCACGTTCTTCACGCGCAGGACCGAAGCTTTTTCGCAAAACGTTTTGCAAATAATGCAGCGCCCGCAGGCCTATAACGCCGGCGCCCGTTTGAACGATGGCTCGCGCAGCATCGACATGAATCATGCCCCCGTAGCATTGCCCGGTACGAACACGGCGTCCTATGGCAGCGTGGCAGACACGGTGAAATCGAAATAAATGTTCCCACCCATCCAAGACTTGTACAGGATTGCGCCTGAAATCGTGCTTTGCGGTTTCGGGATGCTGGTCATGCTTCTTTCGCCGCTCGTGCCCAAGGCGCGCCAGAGCGTGCTCGCGGGCGTTGCGCTCGTGGGCGCGGCGCTTGCTCTCGTCGCCACCATCTTTCCGGCCATGCATCAGGGCGACGCCTATTCCGGCCTTTTTCGTGCTGACACCTTCAGCCTTTTCGTGCACTGGATCGTCTGCGGTGCCGCGTTTCTAGCCATCCTGGGCTCGATCGATTACCTCCGGCGTGAAGACCTGGATGCGGGCGAGTTTTGCGCGCTCGTCCTGTTTGCAACCGCCGGCATGGGCGTCATGGCTGGCGCTCACGAACTGCTGACGGCCTTCATCGGCCTCGAGATGAGTTCCATCGCCTCCTACATTCTGGCGAGCTACAGGCGCGACGGGCCCCGCTCGAACGAAGCGGCCATGAAGTATTTTCTGCTCGGCTCGTTCGCCACGGCCTTTTTCCTTTACGGCATCGCGCTCTCGTTTGGCGCGACGGGGTCGACCCATCTGGACCTGATGACGCCGCTCGCCAATGAGTCCGCTCACTCGCTTCTGAAAATAGGGCTCGGCCTCATCTTCATCGGCCTCGCGTTTAAGGTTGCCGCCGCGCCATTTCAACTTTGGACGCCGGACGTGTACGAAGGCGCTCCCGCTCCCGTCACAGCGTTGCTTTCAACCGGACCTAAGGCGGCCGCTTTCGCCCTTGCGCTGCGCATTCTCGCCAGCATCGATGCCGCTGCTCCGATCTGGTTCTGGGCGCTGTGGGTGGTTGCCGTGCTCAGCATGTTCGCAGGAAACCTGTCAGCCATCGTGCAGACCAGCCTGAAGCGCATGCTGGCCTACAGCTCGATTGCGCACGCGGGCTACATTCTTGTCGCTCTCGCCGCAGCTGCCGCCACGGATCATCCGGAAGCTGGAATTGCCGCCGCTCTCTTTTATCTGGTGAGCTACGCTCTCGTGAAGATGGGCGCGTTCCTGATCGTCGCGCAACTGGGCGGGCCGGGCGAGCGCCATGTGGACATCGACGACCTCACAGGCCTTGGGCGTCGCCAACCCGCCATGGCCGCGTGCCTTTCCCTCTATCTCTTATCGCTTTTGGGATTGCCGATTACCGCGGGATTCCTTGGAAAGTTTTATGTGTTTAATGCCGCTCTCGAATCGAACCTCGTCTGGCTCGCCGTCATTCTGGCGATCAACAGCGTCATCGGCTCCTACTACTATTTGCGCGTGATGGTTGCCATGTACATGCGCGAACCCGCCGATGGACCCGCCACCGAAATAGTTGCCGTGCCCGTGCCGTGGACTCTTTCCGTAGTGCTCTGGTTTACAGTGGTCGGCACGATCTACGCCGGACTCTTCCCCGCCCGCATCATCGGCTTCGCCGCCAAAGCCGCGCTAAGCATCAAGTAGGACAGGCTTCAGCCTGTCTTCTTTTGACTTCCTCACCGCCACTCCTGATTTTCTGATCACAACATAAAACCAGACAGGCTGAAGCCTGTCCTACAAAAAACAAAAGCGGCACGCCCTCGAATTTCCGGGAGCGTGCCGCAAAAAACCAAAATCAAAAATTCGCCGCTTACACCTTGGCGAAAATAATAACGAGGGTCAAGAGCGCGAGTGTCTCGATGAACACGAGACCCAGAATCATGGCCGCGCGGATCGCGCCGGAAGCTCCCGGATTGCGCGCCATTCCTTCGCACGCTGCGGAGGCAACTTTCGATTGTGCCAGCGCGCCGCCAAATGCAGCCAGCGCCATGCCGAACGCCGCGGAAATCGCCACCCAGTTCGTGCCACCCATTGCCGGAGCAGCCGAAGTCTGCGCGAACACAGCCGGGCTTGCCATCAAAATTGTTGCCAGTGCGCCTACCGTATACATTACTTTTCTCATTGTTTTCTCCTTATAGATGAACCGCCAAGCGGTGGTTGCCGGATCCTCGCACTACAACCGGCCTCACTTTGGAACGGCCTTGCCGGGGTAAAACCAAAATGCCGAATCGCTAAAAACATTTCTAGTGCTCGTCCGCCGTTGCAAGTCCAATGTAGATCGTGGGCAGAAGCGTAAACACATACGCCTGAATGATGGCAACGAAAATATGCAGTCCGATAAACGCGACGGGAATGACCGCGGGGAAAATTCCGAGCGCCAATCCAAGCGCCGGTGATTTCGACCATCCCCAGGTTACAGGCCCCACGAGCAGCCCGAGAAAAATGACATAAAGCAGGTCGCTGGCAAAAATGTTGGCCCAGAGACGAACCGTCAGCGAAAGCAGCCGCGCCGAAGTGCTGATCAATTCGACGGGGAAAAGCAGGATGCCGAGCAGCCAGTCGCCAATCGATTTGGGTGAACCGGCAAAAGTCAGGAGGTAATAGCCCACCGAATGGTGCTTGATCCCCTGCCAGTTGAAATACAGGAAAATGACGATCGCGCAGCCGAGGGGCACGGTTTTTTCGGCGGTAGGGGCAGAAAACAGCGGAAAAACGCTCAAAAGATTGGCCATCAGAATGAACACGGAAACGGAGCCAACCATGGCCATGTACTTGCCCTTTTTATCATGGGCATTTTCTTCCAGCAGATCCTTGATGCCGAAGCCCAGCGGATTGGTAAAAAGCATTTCGGCGATTTGCTGCGCGCCGCCAGGATTGTCCACGGACAAGCGCGGCTTCAGCCACAAAGTGACGAGCGCGCCAATCACGAACACCATCATGGACATCACAACGGATTCGGGGATCGGCAGGTCAGGGTGTGAAGGCTGAATGTGCAGAGCGTGCAACAGGGCCGCGGCGATGCCGCCTAGATAGTGATTCACAAATTGTGTTAGCCAACTTACGTGCTCTTCCATCTATTCGTTTCTCCGGCCCGGGGGACTCACAACTTCCCACACGGTAGCAGATATGGCTGCGACTCCCAGCGCACACAACCCCACCAGCATGCTTAATATGGGAATCTGAAGTCTGGAAAAAATAACATACACAACCCCGGCAATCAAGGCATACCGCGCAATCATTCCCAGATAGCTAAGCACCGGAACGCGCGCCTGGGGCGACCCCTCCTGCGCGATGGACGAGCGCGTAACGGCATCGAGCGCGTTCCCCAGCCACCGAAAATTAATCCAGGCCAGCACCGCGCCAATCAGCACACCCGCGCCAATGCGAATTGTAAACAGGAAACTTGCGCCCACCGCCGCCATGGCACCGACGACCAATGTGAGCCACGCAATGCGCCGCTCCGTCAGCTCATATTGCGCCGCCTCCGACGTCTCCATCAGTCTCCCTGCGAGACCCGCCGCAGGACATCGCGCACGCCAACATAAAATCCGAGACACCCCAGGATCAGCATCACGATCGGCTTGGTATGCAGCCAGCGGTCAATCAGATAGCCAAAGAAGCCGCCCACGACAATCGCGGACACCATGACGATCGGCAATTCCAGCGCGCTGGCGAATTGGGTGGACGTGGAATCGGGCCGTTTTTTGGGCGGCAGTGACGGGGGCGAAACTGGTTGCTCAGTGTCCACTAAATCCTGCGGGGAAAAATAGCGAATACGTTGCCAGACGAACAAATGGCTCCGGGTAAACTCCGGCAGCCACGGTCACGAAACACAGCACGCCAAAAGCAAATTTTTGCCCCAGAGTAATAATCGGCAAGGGCGCATTTCCAGGTTCATGCAAAT
>DATAPT010000331.1:0-4825 GCA_036265065.1 Candidatus Acidiferrales bacterium
CCTGCACGTCTCTAGCTGCCGCATTAATATCTCGATCCAGATCGAATTGAAGAGTGATTCGCGTATTGCCCAGTTCGCTGTCGGATGTCATTTGGGTGACTCCGGCAACCCGCCCGAATTGTCTTTCGAGGGGCGTTGCCACGGAGGACGCCATGGTTTCTGGGCTCGCTCCAGGCAAACTACCGCGAATGGAAATCGTGGGGAAATCGACGCGAGGCAATGCGGATACAGGCAAAAAATAAAATGCCACACAGCCCGCAAGCAGAATGGCAACAGTCAGTAAAGAAGTTGCAACTGGCCGTCGAATGAATGGGGCCGAGATATGCATTTTGTTTTCTTCAGTCCGCAGGGCCGTTTACGAACCAGCTGATAATCAACATCCAACTCGTGGCTCGGCCATTCTAATACTAATCCAGCGAGGCTGAATGTTTCCTGAATGTTTGAAACGGTTTATATCAAATCCAGTGCAACCTTTTAAACCTTTATGAAATTCTTATGATGCCGTCTGCGCGCCTTCCGGATTGCCCGGCGATTGATTCCCAATGACCGCGCGCGTATCATAGTGAGTTAATGCGCAGAACCATTACCAGCCACGGGAATTCGTATCTCCCTTACGGCATGCGAATCCTGCTCGCCGTTTTGTCTCTATTGCTGCTCACGCCGGCCTTGTTTGCCGCTGACCCTGATATTTTTCCCCTCTCAAAGGTTCAGCCGGGAATGAAGGGCGAGGCTTACACTATTTTTGCCGGTGATCAGATCGAAAAATTCGACCTGGTGGTGATCGGCGTCATGCCGAATTTTTTGGCTCCTAAAGAATCGATCATTCTGGTGCAACTCGTGGGACCAAAGGTCGAACACACGGGAGTAGTTGCGGGAATGAGCGGCAGCCCGGTCTACTTTGAGGGGAAACTTGCAGGCGCGCTTTCCCTGAAACTCGGTCAGTTCAATAAAGAACCACTTGCGGGCATCACGCCGATTGAAAATATTCTCAGCCTACCAAAGGGCCAACCCGGCGTAACACGCGCTGACGGTTCCGTTCCAGGTCCACAAAATTCAGACCAGCTGGAAGCAAAATTTGAAATTCCGTCGGATTGGGCGTCCCGTGCTGGCGTTTCGGGCGGAAGTTTTCTGACGCCCATCGCTTCCCCGCTCGTATTTTCAGGATTCAGCGCAGTGGCGATACGTCAATTTGAGCATGAGTTTGCGGCCTACGGCATGGCCGCGACGCAGGGCGGCAGCATCGATGCGCGGCCGGATGACGCCGCGATTCGCCCCGGAGACATGGTCAGCGCCGTGCTCCTCGAAGGCGACATGTCGCTGAATGCCTCCTGCACGGTCACGACGATTGTCGACGGCCGAGTCTTTGTATGCGGGCATCCACTGTTTGGGTTTGGCAACGTGCAAATGCCGATGGCCCGCGCGCGAGTACTCACCACGCTAAGTTCGGAACTTGAATCTACAAAAATTGTGAATGTCGGTGGCACGATTGGCTCCTTCAATCAGGATCGCGTGACCGCGGTCATCGGTAGTTTGGGCGCGTCGCCGAAACTGATTCCCATCGACATGACAGTAGCGACGCCCGACGGTGACAAGCATCTTTCCTTTCGCATGATGTCCAACCCAAAGATCAGTCCGATTCTCATGGGCATCGCCACGCTGAATGGTTTGGTTCAGAACAGCGTGTATGGCGAAGGTACAACACTGCATCTGACCGGCACGATCGACATCGCCGGACACTCCAGCGTAACGCTCGACAATCTCTTTCCCCCGATCGATTCCTTTGTTCCGGATGGATTGCCCGTCTCCAGCACGGTGCAAAACCTGTTTTCCAGAATTTTCGCAAACCAGTTTGAGACAGCGAACATTGAGCACGTGACGCTGCGAATGGAAGCGAAGCCCGAGCGCCGCTTGATGACGATTGAGGGCGCGTGGCTCGATAAATCCGAAGCGGAACCGGGCGATACGGTCACCGTGCGAGTGCAGTTGCGTCCGTACCGCGGTTCGCCCGTGATCCGCGATGTAAAAATCGCCATCCCCCCGCAGGCCGTGCGCGGCACAAACATGCAAATCCTCGCCAGCGATTCCGGAACGCTGAATCGCATGAACGTCGTTTCCGGCTCGCAGGCACGGCTGGACAGCCTGGAACAACTCATTACGGTATTGAATCGCGAGCGCAGAAATAACCGCCTCTACGTGACGCTTCTGGGATCCGCGCCGACGCTTCTCGTGCAGGATAAAGTGATGCCTAATGTCCCTGCGTCCGAGATTAATCTTCTTGATCAGCGCGGCGGCCCGGCAAGTTCTGTGGTGGTTCGCGAATCAGCGGCCGGCGAATGGTCGCTCCCGCTCGATCAGATCGTTCAGGGATCTTCATCTCTTACGATTCAAATCAAGTAAGCAGCAAGCTGGCGAGCCTCGCCGGCTCCTTGAGGAGTTTAATGCGCAATTTATTTTCAAACGCCCGCCGCCAACACCGCCGCGCAAAAACAGCGGCAATTTCTCAAAGGCCTTCGTGGATTCTGGTCATCGCGGCCATGCTCGCCGTGGCGGCGCCGGCGCTGGCCGAACATACGCGCTGGTGGCGGCAATCCACGTATGAAGAATTTGACAAGGGCACGGCCAAGGGCGTGGCGCTGCGCAGCGACGGCAAAATGTTTCTTGCGCCGCGGTTTGCTGAATTTGCGGACGCCAGCCTCGCCTACCTGCTGCAAATTCGCGTCGATTCAAAGGGCAACCTCTACGCGGCGGGCGGATCGAATGCCAAAGTGCTGCGCATCGATGCCAGCGGAAAATCAACCAGCGTGTTCGAGTCCCCCGAGCTATCCGCCCAGGCGATTGCGCTGGACGCGGCGGGAAATCTTTATGTGGGAACTTCGCCCGACGGAAAAGTATACAAAGTAACGCCTGCGGGGCAATCCTCGGTCTTTTTTGATCCCAAAACAAAATACATCTGGGACCTCGTAGTGGATAAGGACGGAACTGTCTTCGTCGCCACGGGTGATACCGGCAAGATTTTTTCCGTCGCGCCAGACGGCAAGGGACAGGTTTTTTATTCGAGCGACGAGACTCATATTCGTTCCCTGGCGCTGGACACGAACGGAAATGTTTTGGCCGGCACAGAACCGAACGGACGAGTGCTGCGCATTCCAAAGGCCGCGAATAACCGCCGCGCATTTGTGCTCTATGAAACGGCGAAGAAAGAAATTACCGCACTCCTCCTGGCCGCAAACGGCGATCTGTATGTGGCCGCGGTTGGCGAAAAGACGCCGCCCACTCCCGGCCAATCACGGCCCTTGCAGACGGATACGACCAACAATACAAATTTCGTAATCTCGATTGGACCTTCTGGAGCGACCACGAGCACGCCGCAACAGAATCAGCAAAATCCATTTACGCCATTGCCTACCGTAAATTCCAGTTCCGTTTATCGAATTGCTTCCGACGGCTCACCGGAAGAATTGTGGAGCACGCGCGACGATGTGGTGTATTCGATGGGGCTGCTTCCCGGCGGAAAGCTTCTCCTCGGAACGGGAAACGAGGGCGCCATCCTTGAGCTGGATGGCAATCACATTTTCTCAAAACTGGTGAAGGCAACTTCGCGCCAGGTCACGGCGATCGCCACAGGTCCGGGCGGAAAATTATTTTTAGCGGCTGCCAATCCGGGAAAAGTTTTTACGCTGGGACCGGAAGCTGAATCCGAGGGAACTTACGAATCGCAACCGTTTGACGCGCACATTTTTTCGCGCTGGGGACACACGATGTGGCTCAGCGAAAATGGCGTCGCCGGGAGCGGTTCGAATGGCTCGCGAATTTCTATCTATGCCCGCTCGGGCAACACTTCCGATCCGGATTCGAACTGGAGTGAGTGGGCGGGCCCATACACGAATTCTTCTGGCGATAAACTGGAATGCCCTGCCGCGCGATTCGTACAGTGGAAGGCCGTTTTGCGCGGGACTTCCGGCAACAATGCTCCTTCGGCGCCGGCAATCGACTGGTTCAGCATCGCGTATCTGCCAAAAAATATCTCTCCGCAGGTGACGGCCATTGCCATTCAGGATCCCGGAATTCGCGTGCAAGGGCTTTCCCTGCCAACCGTGAGTTCCGGTCCGCAGGCAGCCGCGCAATTGCGCATGCCTCAACCGCCGCCCTCCGCCTCGTCCACTTCGCCGTTCTCGGTTACCACAATTTCCAATCTCGGTTCCTCCGGGGTTGCTCATTTCGACCCCATTCCTCAAGGGTCGTCTCAAAAAGGCTTTCAATCGGTGTTGTGGACCGCTGACGACGCGAATGACGACCAGATGGAATTTTCCGTCTATTTTCGCGGGGAGAACGAAACTTCCTGGAAGCTGCTCAAAGACAAGCTGGACACGAAGTTTTATTCCTGGGACACCACATCCATGCCGGATGGCGCATATTATCTGAAGATTGTCGCGAGCGACGCTCCATCGAACCCGACCGGCGAGGGGCTTTCCGCAGAACGCGAGTCTGACCGGTTCGTGGTGGCCAATACGCCGCCATCGATCGCGCAGCTCACAGCGGATTCAGCGAGCTCAGGCGTCCACGTCAAATTCCAGGCAAACGCTCCGGTCAGTTTTATTACTCGCGCACAATACAGCCTTGACGCCGGAGATTGGACGCTGATTTTTCCGGCAGGAGGGCTAAGCGACGCCTCCAAAGAAAATTACGAATTCCAGTTGCAGAAAGTTTTGCCGGGTGAGCACACGGTGACAGTTCGCGTTTACGATCAATTCGAAAATGTGGCCACGGCCAAGACAACCGTGCGGATTCCCTCCAGCGGAAACTGACTGTTAAGTGGCGCGGGCTT
>DATAPT010000332.1:0-2944 GCA_036265065.1 Candidatus Acidiferrales bacterium
CCCGCATTTCTCACGGGATTGTCTATTTCCTGGGAATGCCAATCTCCTGATTGGCTTTTTGCCACGCGCCAATCAGGAGATTGGCGATCCCAGGTTTTCCCCAACGTAATTTGTGCCAACAATGCTTTAGGATTTTGAAGCTATCCGGGTTGGGTCACCTTGCTATGATGCACCGTTGGAGCACTGAGGCGGCGCAGTCCTGTAGTAACCAGACCATGCTAAGTGCGCAGAGAACGCGTGCTTACCTGGGCTGGCGATGATGATGCCGCGCGAAAAAGAGTGGGACTGCCATGATTGCCACAAAAAATAAAATCATAAATCCTAGAGCTGCGCTCGGTGTAGTAAGAGGTGGCATGAAGATCTCCTTTACTTCATTTTAATGATCGCCCTACCGCCAACGAATTGCTGTGACGCAGGCTTCAGACCTACGTGATTCCGGTCACACGAAAACCCGCCTCTAATGTCTACCAATTTCCCCGTTCGGCTGAAACATCGCCGCGATTATTAGTACCAAAGAAATAAGGGCCGGGAGCACATTTCCCCCCCCGACCCTTTTTTGAATTGTAAAAACGTTTTTATTTTGTCCAGGCTGCACGAATCGGTTGGCCGATGAGCAAGGCCGGATCAGCGCCCTTGCGCGGAACAAACTTTTGCGGACGCCCGCCCCACACTTCTGCTGTGTAGAGATTGCCTTCCTGATCCACACCGAACTGGTGCGTTCCCCACAAGCCGCCTGCCTCGGGAGTCATCGTGCCCCAGGTATAGAGCAGCTTCCCATTCAGGTCGTACTTGTAGAATTTGAAATTTCCGTGGCCGTCGGACATCCAGAGGTGCTGGTCGGCGGTCATAAAAATGTGATACGTCGCCGTGGGGCCGTCGCCGAGGTACCACTGGTTGAGGAATTTTCCGTTCTCGTCGAAGATCTGAATGCGCCGGTTGCTGCGATCGTTAATGTAAAGGCGGCGCTGGTTGTCGATGGCGATGCCGTGAACGGTATTGAAATAGTTTGGCCGCATTTCGTGCCCGCCGGCCGCGCCCCGCTCGCCCCAGGCCATCAGGAATTTTCCGTTTTTGTCGAATTTCACTACGCGTGTTTCTTCATAGCCGTCCGTGACGAAAAAAGTTCCGTCCGGCAGCCAGGCAATATCCGTCTGGCGGCCAAAAGTTTCACTTGGTGGTCCGGTTTTCTGAATGTACGAAGGACGCGCAGTGTTGCCCGTCATTTTTGCGTTTCGCTCGGTCGTCGTGTTCAGCGTGCCAATGGTCTGAAGCAATTTCTTGCCGTCGTTGCTGAAGATGCGAATCACTTCGTGGCCGTCGTCGATGGCCCACACGCGCTTATCCGGATCGTAGGGACTGATCAGGATTTTATGGACACGCCCCTGGGACAACACGTTCGGATTGTCCGGCTTGAAGAGCGAATCCCACTGTGTCCATGCTTCTTTCACATCTCCCTTGCTGTCGTAGACCGTGATGATGTGCTTCCAGCGGTAATCTTTTTCGTCGACGCCCATATAGTCGTCAGAGGCTTCGCCCGGGCTCGCATACGGGCCAACGGATGCGTTGCGCCCATACATTCCGCGCCCAGGAACTTCAACGTGCGCCGTCAACCCGAAGGCAGTTTCGAGTTCCACATAAGCTTTCTTCGCGTTCGTTAGATCGGGCAGCTCGCCTCGCATCACAACGAAAATGCGATCAGGATTCTGTGCAAACACGCCCTGCACGGCGCCCCACGTCCAGCCCTTTTCTTCGGGAAATAACGTGGACAAGGGTTTCGGCCAATTGGGATCGACACGATACGGGCCATCCACCAACTCATCGCTCGGGTTTGCAGGATCAACCCACTGGCCCGCCTGCTCCTTCTGCGGCGCGGCGCTTACTTTTTTCGTATTTACCCAGCTCAACAAAGTTGTGGCGCCAATCACGGCACAAGTCATTGCTCCGACGATTATTTTTCGGCTAACCGATTTCATTTAGGATCCTCCTGTGTTTGACGCGCGCGCACCTGCATATCGAGGTCCTGGCCCGCAACCGGAACAGGTCGCTTTGCAATATTCTTTTTGAAATAACAGTTTTGGAGGGGAAACGCCGTTCAGGCTTTCCGCTCGGCGATAACATACACCCAAGTGGCAATATCTAAACCAGAATTTTACATTCCATGAATTCTGCTTGTAGGTTATACATTGCTTGTCCGAATATACCGTGAAATATTGATGGTTTTGAACCTACCATAAAAACCCGATACAGTTGCGGGCCTTTATGCCCGGGATTCCAGTTAAAATAAAGGCGTCTGCCCATTGGGGGAGTTCCATGAAATCAAGAACATTCTGGATTTTCGCGCCTGGTGTTTCGCTTCGCCGCAGAGTCGCATTAAGTTTAGCCATCGTAAGGCTGATTCTCGCGCCGGTCATTTTGCTCGCAATTTATTATTTGTTTCAGATGGGCTGGATTGTCGATCGCATTGTGAGTGTGGACGCGCCATCTGCCACGCTCGCTCAGCAGGCTTCGATTCAGATGCTTGAAGCGCGCAGGGCGGAACGTAATTTTTTCTTGCTGTATGATCCGGCAGACGTGAAGGCGAACCACGATTCGCTTGCCGCCGTTTCAGGAATTCTGAATCAAATCCGCATTTTGCATCCGGAGGAAGAAATTACCATCCAGAACGCCCTGGATTCGGTAAACCGGTACCAGCAAGGCTTCGAGGAGGCTGTTACTTATTTTTCGCAGCCGGGCGAGGCGGAGCGCGGACGTCTCGAAACGGTGGTGCGAAATTACGAATCGGATTTGAATACACTCGTGCGCCAGAATAATCGTAACAGCCGCGCCAAACTCGTCGAACAACTGCGCGAGCAAGTGGACTCGTTCGATACGCAGATCATGTCCACGATTCGGGCCAGCGATCCAAAACTGCGGCAAGTAGCCAGTGACCTGGATGCGACGAGTC
>DATAPT010000333.1:0-4327 GCA_036265065.1 Candidatus Acidiferrales bacterium
AGGAAATTGCCATTACCGGCTGGATGCCCATCACGCAGCAACGCATTCAGCAATTTGCCGACGCGACAGGAGACTCGCAGTGGATTCACGTCGACGAGGAACGCGCGCGGCGCGAATCGCCCTATGCGGCGACGATCGCGCATGGATTTTTAACGCTCTCCTTGATGACCCATTTTTTGAAGGAGGCAATTCAGCTGCCCGGCGAAGTTCGCCACAGCATTAATTACGGGCTGAATCGCGTGCGGTTTCCGGCGCCTGTTCGAGCGGGAGAGAAAATCCGCGCACGCATTGGACTGCAATCGTATAAAGATTTATCCGCCAGCGTGGAAGCGGTTTTCAACATTACTTTGGAAGTTGAAAATTCCACGAAACCCTGCTGCGTGGCGGAATGGATATTGAGATATTTTTATGAGTAGCCAAATTACATTTACATTTTGCGGTTCGCGCCTTCACAGGCAGCGGAAAAAGTACTTTTTGCCATCCCGAGCGAAGCGAGGGATCTGCTTTTTTTTCTCGGCTTCCAAGAAACAGCAGATTCCTCGGGCAAACACCGCCCTTCGGAATGACAAGGTGTGAGTTTTTCCACAGCATGTCTAGCGGCTGAAGTTCAGGTGCTGTTACCCGGCTCTCTTGTCATGAGTGAAAACGAAAAATCAGCGGCGGACTACAGCAGACCTGCAATCGTCCTCGGCAAATGGAAATTCAACCTCCCTTTTGTGAATTCATCGCGGAAAAATTTGTCCACGCCAAATCCACGACGTAAAGAACGATGACGACATTGCCAAGCCTTTCCGCCAAATGATTCTGCGGCATCAGCTGAATCGCGCCCCACAGCAGAAACGTCGTGGCAAGCAGTACGTTTTTCATCAACTCCGAAGATCGCGGCCGTATGATGGGCTGCATAAACAGGAACGAAATTCCGATCAACAGTAATGGCGCTGCGGAAATCGCGGCGAAAGATGCGCCCGGAGGAGACCATATTTTTGCATCGCTGATCAGCAAGCTTGCGCTTGCTGCCAGCGCCACAACAGCGAGAATAATGCTAATCGAACAAAATGATTTCCTCAGCATGATGAATAAGTGAGCCTCTCCGCAATTTGATTCCAATTCTGTTTCACTTCATTATTTCAACTCACAACAGTTTACATGCCGCGAGGACGAAGGCGCGCATGCGCCCACTTTCGAAGAACTAAGCATAATGAAATGCCCATAAATAAGTCGTGAAAATAAAGATTCTATGTAAAGACCGCAAAATTGGACCTTCAGCGGCTTCGAAGGCTGCGGAAAAATCGATTCGACCTGGGGTCTAGTAGCACAGGCACTCTTGCCTGTGCGGGCTTTGCCGGAGTTAACAAGAGCGCACAGGCAGGAGTGCCTGTGCTACACAACTTTTTCCGCATCCTGTAAAGCCACACTCATTTTGCAGAACTTATGTCGTGGCTAAACTCACGACCCACAATAATGCCGCAAATATTATGCAGGCTCCTTGACTCGGGACTTTATCCTGTACAATTCGCCGTACCTTGGAGGTGAAACGGTGAAACAGAGTGCCATTCTGCGCGTCCAGTGTCCGGACGCCAAGGGCCTGGATGCCGCTCTCGCCGAATTCATCTACCGCGCCGGCGGCAACATTCTCCATTTTGAACAACACATGGTCCAGGAACTGGGACTTTACCTGGCGCGCATTGAATGGGATTTGTCCGGCTTTCAGATGGAAATGCAGGATTTCTCGCAGCACTTCACGCCGATTGCCGAGCGCCTCGATATGAAATGGCAAATTGCTATTTCCACGGACCGCGATCGTATGGCAATTTTCGTTTCCAGATACGACCATTGCCTGGTGGATTTGCTGTACCGCTGGCACACGGGAGAGTTGTACTGTGACATTCCGCTGATTATTTCCAACCATCCCGACGCAAAACGTCACGCGGATTTTTACGGCATTCCTTTTCATGTTGTCGAAATAAACCGCGAAAATAAAGCCGAAGCGGAGCGGCGGCAACACGAATTGCTCCAAGAAAATAAAATCGATTTAATTGTGCTGGCCCGCTACATGCAAATTCTTTCTCCGTCTTTCATCGCCAACCATGGAAGGCACTCCATCAATATTCATCATTCTTTTCTGCCAGCCTTCATTGGCGCGAAGCCGCATCATCAGGCATTTGCGCGAGGCGTAAAATTGCGGGGTGCCACGGCTCACTACGTGACGGAAGTGCTGGATGACGGCCCGATTATCGAGCAGGACGTGATCCGGATTTCGCACCGCGATTCGCTGCAGGGCCTGGTGCAGAAGGGTCGTGATCTGGAGAAAATTGTACTTTCGCGCGCCGTGAGCTGGCACCTGGAGCATCGTGTGCTGCAATACGCCAATAAGACGGTTGTCTTCGATTAGATTAACGTTTTAGAAATCTAAGTCCTTTCCATTCAATTTTAATTGCTGCTTTTAGTGGCATAGGCTTCAGCCTGTGCGGTTTTAGGCATTGCAAAGCCTAATACCGCACAGGCTGAAGCCTATGCCACATGAAACCAAAAATTCGGATACGACATCTCTCACGATGGAAACGATTCTGGTATCCTCGTAAGAGTGCCCAGCAAATGGATTTGCCTAATTTATGTGTGCGTGATGGCCGCTGCCCATGCGTTTTCGGGCGCACTGGCTATGGCGCAGGCGCCTGCGAGTTCTGGTCAGACCGCGCCCCAATCGGCCCCTGCCGCGCCACAACAAACTCCTCCTGCGCAGGCACAACCGCCTGCTGAACCTGCGCCTGCGCCACCACCCCAAAAGATTTTGGCAGTCGTGGTTCTAGACCCGTCCCATGGCGGCGCCGACCCTGGCGCTCGCGGCTTGTCCGGGATTGCGGAGAGCGACGTCGTGCTTGGCTTTGCGAGGCTGGTGCGAATTTCGCTGGAGTCTCAGGGATTTCGCGTTATTTTGACGCGGCAGGCGAATGAAGATCCTTCGTTCGACGATCGTTCGAAAGTGGCCAACGCGCAGCGGGGCGATATTTTCATTTCGCTTCATGTTTCTTCCACGGGACAGCCGGGAACGGTGCGCGTCTATTCCATGCCGCGCATGTCACTGCCGCAAAATGGCGCAGTGGCGCCTCACGGAGGGCTTATGCCGTGGGACCGCGCGCAATTTAATTTTGTCGATCAAAGCCGCAGGTTGGCCGAGCTGATCCAGATCCAGATGGCGCAGAAATTTCGTGGGTCCTCTGAAACTCCATTCGAAGCACCCGTGCGGCAATTGCGCACGGTCGGAGCGCCCGCGGTGGCCATTGAAATTTCGAGCGTCAGCGTGCCGAGCCGCGCGCCGCTCGATCAAATGGGGCCGGGTCTGGCTGATGGAGTGGCGCGGGCGGTGGTCGCGTATAAATTAATTTATGACGCGGGAGGCAGGTAGCGCGTTGTCCAAAGGACTTAAAACGACGATCTTTATATTGACCGCGATGGTGGTCGTGGGCCTCATCGCGCTGCCGGGATTGCGCCAGGCGATTCAGAGGCTGCAAAATCCTCCGAAAACGGAAGAGCAGTCCCGCCGCGAAGTGATGGAGGAACCGATCTCCACGCCGACCGACGTGCAGGTGCAAGCGCAAATGTATTGGCTGTCAACGACCTCGCCCAACACGCTTGAGGCTACGGCGATCCAGTTGCCGCTTTCTGCCGATCCGGTAGAGAGGTCGAGGCAATTGCTGAGCGCGTTAATTTTGCGCGCTCCTTCCCCGGAAAAGCGGACATTGCCGGCACAGGCGAGCCTGCTGGCGTTTTATCTTCAGCCGGATGGAACAGCGATTGCCGATTTCTCTGACGAAATATCGTCAGGGATGCCATCGGGAATTTTGAGCGAGCAACTTGCGGAGCAATCGATCGTACAGACGCTCGGCGCGAATGTTTCGGGCATCAAACAGTTGAAAATTTTGGTTCACGGGCAGGAAGCGGAAGCTCTTGCAGGGCATTTGGACCTGTATGGATTTTTCCCGGTTGCGGGGTCGGCGCCGGTGGCTCCGTCTGCTGCGACGCCGGCTACAGTCACCGGTCCCAACAAAGCACAGACAAATCCTTCGACGAAATAGTTCGAAAAATAAATCCGATAGCAAAGCCGTGTGAGAATTTGGAAATATAGAATTTTCATGCGTGTGAAAAAAACTTTATTCCGTCATTACGAGCGAAAGGAGGAATCTCTCTTCCATTTAACGCGGATGAAAAAACCAGGAGAGATTCCTCGCTCCGCTCGGAATGACAAAATAGAGGTCTTTTCCCAACTCGTTGGCCCGTATTTTTGTGCGCGTTGAAAATTCAAAGTCCACAGGCTGAAGTGGAGTGAACC
>DATAPT010000334.1:0-1538 GCA_036265065.1 Candidatus Acidiferrales bacterium
ATGCCGCACCGTGCCTGCCCGAAATGCGGAACCTACAAGGGCCGCGAAGTTCTTGAGGTCGACGAGAAGTCCTAGTTTTTTATCCTCCCATGCCTAGCGTAATCGCCCTGGATGCGATGGGGTCCGACAAGGCGCCGAAGCCGGAGATTGAAGGCGCATTGCAGGCGGCGCGCCATCACGGCGTCCGCGTGCTTTTGGTCGGGCCCGAGGAGCGCTTACGGGCTGACTTGGAGCGCTATCCTGGCGCTCGCCGCCTGCCGATAGAAGTCGTGCACGCGAGCGAAGTCATTACTATGGAAGACAAGGTGGACGCGATTCGCGGCAAGCGCGATTCGTCGATCCGCGTGGGCTTGCGGCTGGTGCGCGAGGGGCGAGCCGCCGGTTTTGTTACCGCCGGCAACACTGGAGCAGCCATGGCAACGGCGAAAGTTGTGCTCGGCGCTCTAACGGGAGTAGATCGTCCGGCGCTGGCCGCGGCATTTCCTACGGCTTTGAATACAGCAGCGATTCTTCTCGATGTTGGTGCCAATGTCGATTGCAACGCCAATAATCTGGCGCAGTTTTCGGTCATGGGCGATATTTATTGTCGCTCGATTTTCGGCAAGAAACATCCGCGTATAGGATTGCTTTCGATCGGCGAAGAAGAAGGCAAGGGCAACGATCTGACGCGCGAGGCTTTTCATCTGCTGAAAAAGCTGCCTATCAATTTCATTGGCAACGTCGAGGGCCGTGATTTATACAACGGCCATGTGGATGTAATCGTCGCGGATAGATTCGTCGGCAACGTGGCGCTGAAAACTTCCGAGGGCGTGGCCAGACTGGTGCGCGCAGTATTGAAAGAAACCTTGAAGACGACGATCACGCGGCAGGTCGGCGCCTATCTCTCGCGCCATGCCTTTTCAGATTTCAAAAAACGCCTCGATCACACCGAATACGGCGGCGCGCCATTGCTCGGCATTAAAGGTGTCTGCATCATTACGCATGGCTCATCCAACACGAACGCAATCAAGAATGCGGTACGGGTGGCAGCGGAATTTGCCGAAGGAAAGGTAACCGCGACCATAGAACGCGAATTAGCGGGGCTGAGCGTGGCCACCACTACCTGAACTTATTGAAAGAGAATACCGCGAAACTTCTTCCTGAGAATTTAATGAGTACATCTAATTCCTCTATGGCGCTTCTTTTCCCGGGCCAAGGCTCGCAAATTGTTGGCATGGGCAAAGAACTGTCGGAAAAATATCCGGTCGCGCGACAAACTTTTGCTGAAGCCGATGAGGCGCTAGGCTACGAACTGTCAAAAGTCTGTTTCGAAGGCCCCGACGAAAAGCTGAAGCTAACTGAAATCACGCAGCCGGCAAGTCTCGCGACGTCAATCGCGGCATTCCGGGTGCTTCAGGAGAAGGGTGTGTCGCCGCAATTTGTTGCCGGGCACAGCCTGGGCGAGTATTCAGCGCTCGTGGCGTCGGGGTCTTTGGCTTTCGCGGACGCGGTGCGGCTAGTGCGGCAGCGGGGACGCTACATGCAGGAAGCAGTGCCGG
>DATAPT010000335.1:0-6232 GCA_036265065.1 Candidatus Acidiferrales bacterium
CGTTGCGTGACGAGGCCGGCCTGCTGGAGAACGCGGAGGTGCTTCATCACGCCCGGCAACGACATCCGATAAGGCCGCGCCAGATCGGAAACCGAGGTCTGGCCGCGTTGCGCCAGCGCCGCCAGGATCGCTCGGCGGGTGGGATCGGCGAGGGCCTGAAAGGTGGCGTCCAGGTTTCGATTATACTTAACCATTCGGTTTAGTATTATAGTTTTTCACAGCCAGTGTCAAGCCTCTAATTCTTATTCCCATTCTCCGATTTCAGGTGCCGCACTCTTCCCCGCATTTGGGAAGGGTGCGGTTTTTTCCTGAAGAATGCTTAACGCCTATACAAAGGACGGGCCTCAAACCAATTACGGCAATTTGATTTCGCAACAAGGGAAAAACCGCACCCTTGAAAAACGCAAGGGTGCGGCACCCAAACTTATCGGTTCGTTGCATATCGGGACGACTACATTCTCCTCGGCCACTGACAGCATCTTCGATCCGGACTATACTATTTTGCCGCGGGCGTGCGCCAAGCTGCTCCGTGCGTTCATAAAACTGGAAAGGTATTAAAAAGATTTAGAATTACAAAATTCAAGCTCATGACGCTGTAAAAAAATGACCACACAAAAAAAGAAAATTATTCTTCTTCCGGGCGACGGAATCGGCCCTGAAATTATGCGCGCCGCAGTCAGCGTGCTGAAAGTTTGCGCCGCGGAATTAGGCCACGAATTCGATTTTACTGAATTCCCTTTTGGCGGATGCGCCATCGACGCAACGGGCGAACCTCTCCCCGCCGAAACGCTTGCTGCTTGCAAATCCGCTGACGCGATCCTGCTTGGCGCCGTGGGAGGCCCCAAGTGGGACGCCGTCCCTCTCGCCAAGCGCCCGGAAACCGGCTTGCTCGCGCTGCGCAAATCGCTAGGCTTGTATATCAACCTGCGTCCCATCGATCTGCGCTTGCCACTGTATGGCCTTTCTCCGCTGCGCGCGGATCGCGCGAGAGACGTGCACATCGATTTTGTGCGAGAACTCGCCGGTGACATTTATTTTGGCAAGCACGACGTGCAGCCCGATCCGAGCGGCGAGCGCGCCACCGATGAAGCTGTGTACACGACCGGTGAAGTGGAGCGCGTCGCGAAATATGCCTTCGCACGAGCGGAAACACGCAAAGGCCGGCTTGCGTCGGTCGACAAGGCGAATGTCCTGACCACTTCGCAGCTCTGGCGCAGGACCGTATCCCGCATGTCCGCTGATCATCCCAACGTGAAGCTCGAGCATTTGTACGTGGACAACGCGGCCATGCAGCTGGTCCTCGCTCCCGCGCAATTTGATGTGATCCTTACATCGAATATGTTCGGCGATATTTTGACTGACCTGGGCGCGGCGCTGGCCGGCTCGATCGGCCTGATTCCGTCGATGAGCAGCGGCCCCGGCCCATCTGTTTATGAACCGATTCATGGCTCCGCACCAACGCTTGCAGGAAAGGATGTTGCCAATCCTGTGGGCATGATTCTTTCAGCAGCGATGATGCTGCGCGAAAGTTTCAATCTGAACCGCGAAGCGGAATGGATCGAATCCGCCGTGGACCGGCTTTTCACAAATGGTATCCGGACCCCAGATACGGTCGAGCCCAACACGACCAAAGTCGGCTGCTTGGAATTTGGCGAACGCCTATGCGCGGAGATGAGGGTCGCCTCCTAACGGCAGCGGCGCGGCGCTTTGCCGAATATCCCAGTGCCCGAATTACATCGCCTTCGAGTCCACGAATCATAAGAAAAAACAAGGGGAGCGTTCTCGAAATCGAGAAGCACTCCCCCGACAGTGGCCCATGGATCAGGGCATGCTTATTTTTTAGCGGCCATCCACATCGCGAAATTCCAGTTCTGGGAGAACCGGCGTGCCTTCGGCCCTGACGTAGAAATTCGGCCATGTCATTTAATACGGAATTAAAATAGGCTCGGGTTCGCGTCAATCGCTGTAAAATTTGTGTGGGAGCAAATCCGTGCTTCCTCCCGGACCGGAGAATTCTTTCGACGTTGATTGCTCCTTGTAATCCACAGCGAGTATTCGATTTGTACAAAATTGCTCCCAAGCTCTTGCGATTCAGGGGCTGAGAATGGTAGGTTCAAACTGGCCAGACTGGGTGATTCTTCCTTACATCATTGGAGCGGAACTCACCGTTGAGTAATCAGAGCGCCCAAAATATTAACGACGGCCACCCTACTAACGGGAGAATCTCTGTTTCTCCCTTGCAGCCGGACCTTCGCGAGCTGACATATTGGCGCGTGGAAGGCAGCCTGGTTGCGCTGGGTGCCGTCCGTCCCGTCGCCTACTTCACCTGGAATTCCCATACATTCGCAGGTCGCTGGGCACGTCGCGGAGGAGCGCTGGCTCTTGCGCTGATTCGTCCATTTCTCTACGCAAGCAATCGCGTGTTCGCCACCCGCGTGCTGCACACCTTGTTGGCTGGGGTGACGCGAGACCGCTTGGATTCGCTCGGCGAGGAGTACTTCGAATACATTTTGAAAAAGCAATTGAAGAAGGAAGGCGTCGAGCGTCTGCAGGCCTGCCTGGCGGAAAAAGGGCCGGAAAATGTTGTTCTGGTCAGCCAGGGGCTAGACCATGTCATGCGTCCACTTGCTCAATATTTGGGGATGTCGCGCCTCGTTTCGAACCGCCTCGAATTCCGCAAAGGAGTGGCCACAGGAAGACTGCTCGATCCAGTGATTCGGCCGCGTAGCCCAATTGCTCGCGCCTTTGAGCGCAGCGCCGATGGCCGCGTACCTTTTGAACGGCTATTGAAGAATCTGGGAATGACCGAGCATCCAGAGGAATTGCAGAAGGCGATTCTGCCAGCCGAGCGGCCGAAGGAAGCGGATCACCGCGCCCTGGTTGTTTTTAACAATAGAAAACAATCCGAGCCCCTTTCGGTCCGTGAAACCCTCGCTGGCAAGAATATTCTTCTCATTGGCGTAACCGGTTTTATCGGCAAGGTGTGGCTGGCGCAAATCTTGAGTGAAGTCCCGAATATCGGCAAAATTTATCTGCTGATTCGCCGACAGCGCACAACCACTTCGCAACGGCGTTTTGAGAAAATATTCGAAGAGTCGCCCGTTTTCGATCCCCTGCAGGAACAATTAGGCGACCGCTTTGCGGAGTTTGTTTCCGAGCGCGTAGAAGTAATCGAGGGAGATGTTAGCCAGCCAGGGCTTGGAATTGCTCCTGACGTGCGCGCGCAGCTCGCGCGCACCCTGGACCTCGTCGTCAACAGTTCCGGGTTGACCGATTTTAATCCTGACCTCCGGGAAGCCCTCGCCAGCAATGTAGCGCCGGTCCTTCATTTAATTGAATTCCTGCGCGAATCGGATCACGCCGCGATGATGCATCTGTCGACGTGTTACGTGGTGGGAGGCAAAGACGGTCGCGTGGTCGAAGAAGTGCAGCCCAATTACACTCCTCTTGGAGTCGCCGATTTCGATGCCGAACATGAGTGGCATTCTCTGCAGGAAGTAGTTGCGCGGGCGGAAGCACGCGCGGAAAGCCCGGAGATCACGGCGGCTCTGCGGCGGCAAGCACTCGGCAGACATCGCGGCAGCGAAGAACCTGCCGGACCTGAGCTGGACAATCTGATCCGCAAGAATCGCATGCGCTGGCTGCGCAACCGGTTGACGCGTGCTGGAACTCGCCGCGCGCGACGTCTCGGCTGGCCGAACACTTACACACTTTCAAAATCGCTTGCGGAATCGATGATCGTGAAGTATGGCACGGGACTTCCGATCGCGATTGTGCGCCCATCGATCGTGGAAACATCCACCGACCAGCCATTTCGCGGCTGGAACGAAGGCATCAACACATCCGCGCCGCTATCGTATCTGCTCGGCACCTATTTCCGGCAACTGCCAACCAATGAGCGCAAGTGTCTCGACGTCATTCCCGTGGACATGGTGTGCCGCGGTATGAGTCTGATTGCGGCAGCGATTATCACGCGGCGTCACGAGCTGATTTATCAACTGGCGACGTCAGCGAGTAATCCGTGTGACATGGGCCGCTCCATTGAGCTGACCGGCCTCGCGCACCGCAAACACTACCGTTCGCAGCAAAGCCTTGAGAACTGGATGCGCATGCAGTTCGACACGATTCCCGTTTCCAAAGCGCGCTATGAAACATTTTCCGTTCCGGCGCAAAAAGCTGTTGTACACGGCATCAATCGCGCCGCTTCCGCGCTGCAAATGAAGAAGCCACCGCTCGCCAAGGCGGAACGCGATCTGGTTCGCGTCGAAAAATTGATCGAACTCTATGAACCGTTCATCCTGCACAATGAGCAGCTATTCGAATCTCAAAATGTGCAGCTACTTTCCGCCGCGCTTCCCTCAGAAGAACGGACGGCTTTCGGGTACGATCCGTCTTCCGTTGATTGGTGGGATTATTGGATTAATATCCACGTCCCGGCTTTGCGCCGGTGGGTTTATCCGCTCATCGAAGGACGCCCGATGGAAGTGCGGCCAAATCGCTCCTTTTCTCTTCAGCAAAATGGGAATGGAGTGGAAAGTCCTGTAAATGTCCCCCACGCGCGCGCACAATCGCGCACAAGGATTCAAAACTAATCCATGGCCATCTTTCTGACCGGGTCGACCGGATACATTGGCGCGCACGTCGCCTCCATTCTGCTGGAACGTCACGCGGACCGTTTAAATTTATTGGTGCGCGCGAAAACCGAGCAGGAAGCGGGTGAACGCCTGTGGCACGCGATGCAATTGCACATGGATTTTCCGCAATTCCGCGATGCGCTGGCGACGCGGATTTCCGTTTTTCGCGGCGATCTGACGGACCCGCGATTCGGCCTGAATCCCGCCGACTATACGCACCTGATCGCCACGACCGAATCCGTAATTCATTGCGCGGCATCGCTAAACCGCAAATCGGAAAAGAGCTGCCTCAACGTTAATTTGCGCGGAACTCTGGAAGTGGCGCAACTTGCGCGGCGCGCGCAGGATGCCCACGGGCTGCGGCGATTCAGTCAGGTTTCCACCGTGGCCGTTGCAGGCCATCGCAGCCATGAAGTGGTGGCGGAGGATCTATCCATCGACTGGAATCGATCCGACTACGATCCCTACGCGCGCACAAAAAAATTCTGCGAGCACATGGTGCGCGAACTTCTGCCTGATGTTCCGCGCACCGTGTTTCGCCCAAGCATCGTTCTGGGCGACAGTCGCCGCGCGGAAACCACGCAATTCGATATGGTCCGCGCATTCGTCTTTCTCGCGGGATTGCCGATGCTGCCTTTGCGCTCGACGGACCGCATCGATATTGTTCCTGTGGATTATGTGGCGGAATCGGTGGCCATGCTGCATCAAAAACCGAATCCTGAACACGAGGTTTACCATCTCTCTTCAGGGACTGGCGCGGAAACTTTTGGCCAGCTTACTCACGCTCTTGCCCAATCCGCCGGAAAAATGGAACCGCTATTCTGGCCGGGCCTCGAACGAAAATTTTCTGCCGTCGTCAATATGCTTTCGAATTCGCGCGGGGCGATTGGCCGCAGCGCATCGTTGCTGAAAGTGTTTATGCCGTATCTCGTCTGGGACACGGTCTTCGATAATTCTCGCGTCGTTGCGGAAATGGGCCGCACTCCGGAACCATTTTCCAAGTACTGCTATCCGCTGCTGCAATTCAGCCGCGATCATCATTTCTCCTACCCCTATAAACCGTGGCCCGCAGGCGGTGATTTACAGACTGAAAAAGTGGCTACCGCCAGCGCCGCTTCCGCGCGAGGCTCCCACCCATGATGGATTTCATGCTGGAGGCTTGGACAAGTTCATATATCGAACTCTCCAGCGCGCTTTGGAAGTTTGGCGCGGGGCAAGGCTGGCAGCCGGGCGAGAAACTGAAACTGCTGTTTGCGGGATACAACGGAACGCGCAACACCGGGTCGGACGTTCGCGTGGAAGAAATGCTGCGCCAGGTTCGGCGCATCCTGGGCGAGGAAAATGTCGCGCTCAGCGTGATGACCTTCGATCCGAATCGCTCGCGCGGATATTTTGAAGGCACGGAGCAAGTGCAGTTGCCCATGATTTTTCCTCCGTTTTTGTTCAGCGAAGTGCGCAAACATCACGGCGTGATTACCTGCGAAGGTTCCATGTTCAAGAGCAAATTTGCGAATGCGCTCACGACCATGGCGATTGGCGCGCTCGGCATCGCGTCCGCCGAAAACAAACTTTCGATCGGCTATGGCGGCGAGGCCGGC
>DATAPT010000336.1:0-3385 GCA_036265065.1 Candidatus Acidiferrales bacterium
CCGTGTTGAGCTGTTTCATCAAATTGTTGGCAAAATCATGGTTCGCCTCCACATCGCGTCCCATGATTTGAATATCAATCGGGGCGGGAAGGCCGAAGTTGAGAATCTGACTGACGATGTCGGCAGGCGGGAAATAGAACAGCACGCCGGGGAATGATTTATTAAGTTTCTGGCGCAAATCATGAATGTATTGCTCTGTGGGGTGATGATTCTCGTTCAGCGAAATCATGATGTCAGCATCTTCCGGACCGATCGGCGCCGAAGTGGTGTACACGTAATTGTATGCGCTGTAAGGAAGTCCGATATTGTCAATGATGCTTTCAATTTCGTTTTGCGGAATTTGTTCGTGAATCGTGCGCTCCACTTCGCTGCACAGCTCCGCTGTGTCTTCAATTCGCGTCGCAGTTGGAGCACGAAGGTGCAATTTGATTTGGCCGGCATCGACGCTGGGAAAGAAATCCTGTCCCAGCCACGGGTACAGAATAAAGGACCCAACGCAAATGGCCAGGAAGATCAACGGGAATGCGACCCGAAGCGCAAGGCAGGATTTCAAAAGATCCCGGTAAGAATTGCGCAGCTTTTCAAATTGCAATTCAAAATGTCCCTGCAAACGGACCAGGGGATTTTTGCTGGCAAGCGACGCTTCCGCCGATTCTTCCACATGCGCTTTCAGCAGGTAACGCGCCATGGTCGGCACCAGCGTGCGGGAAAGCAGGTACGACGCGAGCATCGCAAAAACAACGGCCTCGGCCAGCGGCACGAATAAATACCGCGCCACTCCCGTCAAGAAAAACATGGGCACGAACACGATGCAGATGGAAAGAGTGGAAACGAACGCTGGAACTGCAATTTGCTGCGCCCCGTCCAGGATGGCTTGAATCGTTTCTTTTCCTTCGGCGAGGTTGCGGTTGATGTTTTCGATTTCCACCGTTGCGTCATCGACCAGAATACCCACCGCCAGCGCCAGTCCGCCAAGGGTCATGATGTTGATCGTCTGGCCGATGGCGCTCAAAATAATGATCGAAGTGAGAATCGAAAGCGGAATAGATACCGCGATGATTAAGGTGCTCCGCCAGCTGCCCAGGAAAATCAGGATCATCAGACCAGTAAGGCATGCAGCGATAACGGCTTCACGCACCACGCCATTGATGGAGGCGCGGACGAACAGGGATTGATCGGCGATGGGGCGCGCCTTGAACTCCGGCGGCAAGCCTGCCAGCACCGTGGGCAGCTTTTCCTTGATTTCCTTGATGATATCCAAAGTGGAAGTGCTGCCGAGCTTCAGAATGGTCATGAGCGCGGCCTTTTGTCCGTCCACCATCACGATATTGGTTTGCGGCGGATTGCCGTCGCGGACATGTGCCACGTCCCGAACGTAAATGGTATTGCTGCCTGTAGTCTTGATTGGCAGATCATTCATCTCATTTACGGTTTGCGGGCTTCCATTGAGGTCCACGTCATCTTCCGTAGTTCCTATTTTTACGGTGCCCGCCGGCAGAATGAGATTCTGAGTTCCAATCGCGCTGACAACGTCACTCGGGGACAACCCTTTGGCCTGGAGCGCTTGAATATTCAGGTCCACCATAATTTGGCGCTGCTTGCCACCGTATGGATTCGGGAAGACAGCGCCTTGCACGGTTGCCAATTGCGTGCGGAGGAAATTCGATCCCATATCATTCAACTGCTGCTCGGAGAGACCTTTTCCGGAAAGCGCCAGCTGAAGAATGGGCACGGAGGAAGCGTTATAAGCCAACAGGAAAGGGGGAGTCGTTCCCGGAGGATCGCCGCGCAAGGCGGACTGGGCGTTGGACGTGACCTGCGCCATAGCCATCTCGACATGGACATTCGGGTAGAAAAAAATCTTGATCACGCCGAGCCCGTTTAAGGATTGCGATTCAATATGCTCGACGTCATTGACTGTTGCGGTAAGGCCGCGCTCAAAGTTGACGACGAGACGCTGCGAGACGTCTTCTGCCGACAGCCCGCCATAGGAGTACACAACGGCTACGATCGGGATATCGATATTCGGGAAAATATCGATGGGCGTCGTAAAGACCGACAAAGTCCCGAGAATCAAAATCAGCAAGGACATCACCACAAAGGTGTATGGCCTCCTGAGGGCTAATCGAACGATCCACATTCCGGTTTGAAGCTCCCTAGCTGGGCGGCGAAGAGCTTTGCCGACACAGGTACATCAATCGTTGGTTACCGCGCCAGTAAAATAGCTTTTAGCCGATTTTCCACACTTGAAATCCGACCGTTACTGGCGATTTAGAAGTTTGTTGGTGGCTGCGCTGTTCTTTACCCGCCCGCATGGGGGATGCATGAGACGCGTGTGCCATGTTCCACATTCATTGATGCGGCAGGCTAAAATTGCGTTACATTTTCCTTCCATGCGGTTGCCATTCATGCGCCTGCCAGCCCTACGCCGGTTCCACATGAAATATGGAATCGAAAAACTTTCCCAGCGCATGCCGAATATCGTCATCCGAAAGTGTCTTTGGATCGATTAAGTGTTCCAGCAAAAGGCCTTGCGCCACGGCACCCAGGCAGGCCGACGCCGCAGGATACGCAATGGAAATCGTCGTGTGCAGCTCGCGCATTAATTCAGAAAACAGTTCGGCGAAGGTTGCGCGGATGCGGCGATGCCTGCTTCTCAGGCGGGCGTGTGCCTCCGGGTGCCGCAAGGCAAACAATTTGAATTCCATGGATATCAGGACGAGGCTGCGGTCTGTGGCAAGTTCCGCATAATGAGAGCGAAGCGCGGCAAGTTTTTCCACTGGATCGGAATGTCGGCCCATGGCAGTTGTAACGGATTCAATTCTCTCGCGCACCCACTCCTCGAACAGCGCAAAGAAAATATCTTCTTTGCTATTGAAATTGGCGTAGAAAGCGCCTCTTGTGTATCCAGCACGTGCAGCGATATCTTCCAGGCGCGCGGCTTCAAAGCCCTCCTGCGCGAATATGCGCTTGGCGGCGTCCAGGAGCTTCCTGCGGGTTGCCCTCGTGCGCTCTTCCTGGCACAGGCGAGTCTGTGCCCCCAGTGCGGTCCGCATCCGGCCTCTTTTCCCGCGCGCGACCATGGAAATACCCTTCATCAGGCTAAATCCGTTCCTTGACATGATACATACGTGTATGTATCTTAATTGGGTGTCCCTGTCGACGCAAGCTTTTTATTGCCTAATCGGACAGCCCTTCGTGCCTACCCTTTGAATTCAAAACGACGAGAGCGGCATGAGTCCTGTCCCGAGGAATAGAGCGCATTACATGAGGACTTCGCGGATTCACATTGTTTTCTTGCTGATGGCCCTGGTCGTTTCGGCAACCTGCGCCGTTGCCCAAACCGGCCCTTACGAGGGCAGCGCGAGTGCTGGTCCCCCGTCTG
>DATAPT010000337.1:0-3773 GCA_036265065.1 Candidatus Acidiferrales bacterium
GGTAACTGTGGGCTATGTTGGGTCACGAAGCATTCACCTGCCCGACTTGCTGGACGATATCAACTTCACGCTGCCAACCCTAACTTCAGCGGGGTATATGTGGCCGACAACCGGTGGAGGAAAGCTCAATCCTAATTTCGGTGGAATCCGCGCTCAACTTTGGAACAACGATGCCTGGTATAACGCGCTTCAGGCCGGCGTTACCAAGAAAATGGGGCACGGACTCCAGTTGCAGGGCAGCTACACGTATTCGAAGTGCCTGGATACGGGTTCCAACCTGTCCTTCAACGATCCATACCAAAATTCGTTGCCAGACTATATGTATTTTGATCATTCGCTCACCAAGGGAGCGTGCGACTTCAACATTACGCAGAGCGGAGTCGTCAGCTTCATCTATTCGATCCCTGGTCCAGCTCATATGAAGGGATTTACGGAAAAGGCGCTAAGCGGCTGGCAAGTGGGCGGAATCGTCACGGCCCAGACCGGCTCACCGTTCACACCACTCGTGGGCGGAGATCCTCTTGGCCGCAACGCGGGTGATACGGGAGTCGACTACGTCAATCTGTTATCGGGCTGCAATCCGATCAACGGGAGCGTTAACTCTTATCTTAATCTGAGTTGCTTCACTGTTCCGACGGCGCCGGTGTCCATGCAGTCCCAGTGCAATACTTTCCCCAATGCGCCAGCTGCGCCTGCGGGGCAGGTCACTTGCGCGAACCTGCTCGGCAGCTTGGGCCGTAACCAAATCACTGGCCCCGGCTTTGTCGACGTTGACTTCTCCGTATTCAAGAATATTCGTCTCTCGGAGCGTTTCACCTCACAGTTCCGCGTGGAAGTATTCAATATCCTCAACCACCCGAACTTCCTTGCTCCCGTTGATAACGAAGTACTCTTCAACGGCGGCAGCCCGTCAAACGGGCTGGATGCCTCGTCGGCCGGATTGTCCCCAGGTAAGATCGATTCCACTTCGGGCGATTCGCGCGAGATCCAGTTCGGGTTTAAGCTGAACTTCTAACCGTTACAACTTTTCTCTGATTGGGGAAGCTCGACGAAACGTCGGGCTTCCCCGATTCGTTTGTTGAGCCGCGTGCTCAAGCACCCGTCCAGTGGGATTCTGCTGACGGAACCTCGGGCCAACTCGTCTTGACCGGATAAAACTCAGGACGCCAATTTCAGGGACGAAAGACCATCTAACATTTTGTGCAAGATGCTTTGGAGCGACTATGCCTGGCGCAATAGATGACGGACAGTTGCCGATCGTGGCGGTGCTCTCCACGGGCGGTACGATCGCAAGCAAGCAGAACCCATCCAAGGGCGGCTATGAAGCGGTGCTCACCGGCAAAGATTTAGTGGCTGCGGTGCCCTCGATTGAAAAAGTTGCACGCGTTCTGGTTGAGCAGATTTCAAATATTTCCAGCTCGGATATGAATCCTGAGCTGTGGGTGCGGCTGGCTGAAAGAGTAAACGACTTGCTGGCCATGCCCGATCTTGCGGGCGTAGTGGTCACTCATGGCACGAACACGCTGGAAGAAACCGCATATTTCCTCGATCTGACAATAATCAGCGCGAAGCCTGTGGTCCTCGTCGGCGCACAGCGCCCGGCTTCCGATTCCGACTCGGATGGCCCGCGAAATCTTTGGGATGCGATTCGCGTTTGTGTTTCGCCGGAAGCAAGGAACAACGGAGTGGTGGTGGTGATGAACGGGCAGATCAATCCTGCGCGCGACGTTACGAAATCGAATACCAGTCAGGTGGAAACTTTTCGCAGCCTCGAGTTTGGGCCGCTTGGACTGGTTGACGTGGAGGGCGTTCGTTTCTACCGCGTAGCGTTACGACGGCAGGCAATTCCAATTTCGCCTGAGACGCACCTGGGCCGCGTTGAAATCATCATGAACTACGCCGGCGCGGATGGATTGCTGGTCCGCTCTTTGTTGCGCACGGAGATGGGTGCGGAAGGCATTGCTGGATTGGTAATTGCCGGCCTGGGCCTCGGCTGCGTCAGCAGTTCCATGTTTGACGCGATACAAGAAGCGCGCGCCAAAGATATTGCCGTGGTGATCAGCACGCGTGTTCCCACGGGGCGAATTTTTTCGCTCTCGGCCATGAAGGGATGTTCCCTGACGCTGAAGCAAATCGGTTGCGTGCTCGCGGATAACCTGAGCCCGCAAAAGGCGCGCATCTTGCTCCTGCTGGCGCTCACCAAAACTCATGATCCTGAAAGTTTGCAAAAATATTTCGATGCTTGAAATTATTCGCGACCACGAAATCGGAAATTGAAATGTCTGAACTAAATTTATTTCGATGGCAACCTTGCCACTCATCTCGAACGAGCGGCAAGAGTTGACCAAAATCAAAAAGGTGAATCTCAATTATGACTTTGCCCCGTGAACGTTCCAAGTATTCCGCAATCATCGATCGGCCAAAACTGAAATTGCCAAATGGAGAGCGCATCATCGTCTGGACCGTTGTAAATGTTGAAGTGTGGGATATCTCACGCTCCATGCCGAGGCAAGTGCTCGCGCCGCCCACCGGAGTAACCACATTGCCAGATGTCTCGAATTGGAGCTGGCACGAGTACGGCATGCGCGTTGGATTCTGGCGTTTTCATGCGCTGTACGAGCGGTTGGAAATCCGTCCGAGCCTCTCGATTAACGGGCGCGTTTGCGTGGATTACCCGCGCATCGCGCAAGCGTGCAGAGATTCAGGCTGGGAGTTCATGGGGCACAGTTACGAACAAGGTCCTATCCACAATGAGAAAGATCAACCGGGGATGATCGCGCGCACCGTCTCGACGATTAAGGATTTTACAGGCAAGCCTCCACTAGGCTGGATGGGACCGGGGCTGACGGAGACGTACGATACGCCCGATTACCTTAAGGCCGCGGGTATTCAGTACACCGCGGATTGGGTTTACGACGATGAGCCCACTGAAATCGAAACGAAACATGGCCCACTCGTCACTTTGCCTTACACTCTGGAATGCAATGACATTTCCATGATGGCCGTGCAGCACCATGAAGCGCCTTACTGGACGCAAAAATGCACCGATACTTTTGACCGGCTCTACGAAGAGGGCGCGGACCGCCCGCGAGTCATGGCGATCGCCATTCATCCGTACATCAGCGGCCAGCCTTCGCGAATTAAATATCTCGAAGCCGTTTACGAATACATGGCCAAATTTCCCGGCGTGTTGCATTGGAATGGTGAGCAGATTCTAGATTGGTACAGGAAAGCCAAAAAATAAGGACGGCGACGGATACTACAAGCCATCTTATAAATGGCTCGTGGCAGATAATTGATTGGCTTCAGAGTCTGCGTGAGAACTCAAAAATCGACGCGTTTTTTGTAGCGCCCGCCTTCAGGCGGGCACTTTGGAATCAAGCAGATGCCCGCCTGAAGGCGGGCGCTACATGATCCAAAACCGAGTTCTCACGCAGACTCTTCAGGGGCTAAAGCCCTTGATTTTCACGTCTCTAAACGTCGCAACTGAACAGGCAGCGGAAAAACCCAATACTCTGTCATTCTGAGCAAAGCGAAGAATCTCTCTTGGTTTCTTTTCTATACTTAAATCGAAGAGAGATTCTTCGCTTCGCTCAGAATGACAGAACAGGGCCTTTTTCCGCAGCTTATGAAGCCGCGACTCACAAAGATTATTTATTGAGATAGCTTGGCCCTGTTGAAATCCTCAGATAATTGCCAGGCATGCTGTAGCCCGCCTCTTCAGAGGCGGGGGTTTAGATTTCACACATAGACGCTGCCTCAGGAGAATCTAA
>DATAPT010000338.1:0-3860 GCA_036265065.1 Candidatus Acidiferrales bacterium
GGCTGAAGCCTATGCCACTTAATTACCTTACAGTTTTGCTTCATTCGCTGATTCGCTCCCCAGGCGGCTCTGGCAGCCAAAAGCTGCCGATGAATCCGGCGGCGTAGGCGACGAAGCCAACAATCCCCGCCGCATATCCGAGTTGCCGCGTGACACTTCCGCCCGGCATATAGGCGACAATTGTTGTGGTGATCAGCGCAGCGGAAGTTCCAAGCATTCGCCCGCCTACGTTGGCCGCGAAACTTTCTCCTGTACCGCGCAAATGCGTTGGGTAAAGGGTTGGCAAATAATTTCCCCAGAAACTAAACTGCGCCACAGAGAAGGTGCCAAGCACGAAAATTCCCCACGCGGGCATCGCCGTATCACGCATCGCGGGAAGCAGCACGACAAGCGGAATCAAAATTAATCCAGGAATCTGAAAAATGTGCAGTAGGCGTTTCCGGCTGAGAATAAATATGGCCAGGCCCGCCATAAGGATTCGCCCAAACAGGCTGCCCACTTCCTGAACTCCCTGCAAGGCGCTCACAATTTTCTGCTGATCGGCATGAGCCAGCATTTTTACTTCGGGAGCACCGGGAATAATGCGCGCAAAATGCTGCAACATCCCGAACGATGCTGCGTAGGCACAAGCCATCATGAAGCAGCTCAGCAAAGCCGTCTTGCGAAATTCAGGATGGAATAATTCCAGGATGCTTGGGCGCTGCAGCGTGCCCTCTTCCCTTTTCTTCTGCCAAATCGGCGACTCCGGCAGAAACGGGCGAACGATGAGCAAAGGAACAGCGGGCAGAATTCCCCACAGGATCGTGTAACGCCACGCTTCGTGTCCGCCGTGAATTGCGGGAAGCAAATGCCCAATGGACAGGCTCAAATAACTCGCGCCGCTCATCAGGATTCCTCCGGTGGAGGCGAAAACTTGCGTAAAGCCAAGAATCGTTTCCCGCTGGTCCCTCTCCGGAAATAGCTCGGCGAGCCACGCGGTAGCCGCCACGAATTCAACTGAAACTCCGACAAACGTGATGCAGCGATAAACAAGCAATTGCATGGCGGACAACGAATACGCCGTGGCCAGCGCGGAAAAACAGAAAAGCAAAATGCTCCAGAACAAAACGCGGCGGCGGCCGAAGCGATCGATCAAATATCCGCCCAGCAATCCAAAAAATCCCCCGGCAATCGCCGGAACGTAGAACATCAAGCCAATCCAATGATTGAATTGCGCGCTGCCGGGCTTCGCCGAAAGGAATTCGCTTAGAGCCGGTTGCACGGTAAGCGTGAGCACCAATAATTCGTAAGTGTCAAACGCGAAGCCAATGCACGCCACGCCGCAAATGACCCAATCCAGGAGGCTAAGACGCCGAAATTTGCTGAGTGCCGTGGACAAGATTGCCTGCTTTCCGCAGCGCGTGCGGTAATTTTTTGACACTAATTTCAGCGTAGAAAAAGGGATGGCCGCGGGAACGTACCAGACATCCAAGTTTACTGTCAATCGGCCATTGCTTTTCATTCGGAATGAAAAGCAACGCAGCGGCCAAAAGATGTAAACTAAATGTGCGTGAGCTGAGCGGCTTGTGATTTTTGTTGCTTGAGGAAATGCAGGCCTGAGCGGGCTTCCTTGGGGCAACCTCTACCTTCACGGAAGATTCAAACCCTCAAGACAGCTTCCACGCTCGTGCGAACGCGAACACAAAGAGATTCGGGAGAACTAGTTATGGCGAATCAACTTCACCCACTTCAAATCCGGCGGCAGCCGGCTACCATTTTAATTCTCGTCTCCTGTTTAGCTTTTTTGGGGATAGCTCAAAAAACCGAAGCACAGGGCTCGGCTGGGAACAAGCCTCCCGTTGAAAACAAAATGCCGCAGGACACGATTGATTCGAGCGCGCAGGAAACCAAACTCGGTCCCCCGACTGTTCCGGTGGACCAAATCATCAAGCAATTCGCGGCGAAAGAAGCGGAATTCAGAACCGAGCGCGACAACTTCACCTACACGCAAACATTTGTCATCCAGACGCTGGACGACAGCAACCGCGTGGACGGCGAATACCGCACGACGAGCGACATTGTGTTCGACGAGCGCGGAAAACGAGTGGAGAAGGTGACTTACGCTCCGACTCCCACACTGGAACGCATACTGCTTTCTAAGGAAGATTTAAGCGACCTCGAAAATCTTTACCCATTTGTTTTGACCAGCGATGACATCGGCAAGTACGACGTCAAATATGTGGATCACGTGCAGCTCGACGAATTAACGACGTACGTGTTTGACGTGGCGCCAAAATCTCTGGAAAAAAATCAGCGATATTTTCAAGGCCGCATCTGGGTGGATGACAAGGATTATCAGATCGTCAAAACATTTGGAAAGCCGGTCTACGCCAAGAGCAAAAGCACGGAAAATCAGGCTTTTCCCCGCTTTGAAACTTTTCGTGAGAACATCGAAGGCAAATACTGGTTCCCCACCTACACACGCGCGAACGAAATGCTGCGCTTCAAAGGCGGCGATGATGTTCACATTCGTCTGACAGTTCGCTATGAAAACTACAAGAGATTCGGCGTGACGGTCAGAATTGGCTCACCCGTGAAGCAGGCGGAACCGAACCCGGAGAAGAAATAGCCGGCCACCGGTTAGCGGACTACGCGTAGCGAAAGAGAGCTTTAAACCCGTAGTCCATATGCTGTTGGATATGGCAGTGGAACAGGGTCAGCCCCGGCTGATCGGCAACCATATCCACCGACACGCGCCCGTAGCCGGGCACCACCACTGTATCTTTCATTATACCTGCGGTGGTCTTGCCATTGATTTCCACCAGCTCGAAGGAATGGCGATGCATGTGTAATGGATGTGCATCTTCGCTGCGATTGCGAAACACCAGCCGGTAGCGGCTGCCTTGCTTCAGCACAAATTCCTGATCGTGCGGATATTCCTTCCCGTTGACCGTCCAGCTGTTGAATAAACCCGCGCCGCTGGGAATTTTCTGGAAAATCATGTCGATGGTTGCATCCGGTGCTGGCTGCGTCCCCGCACGTCCAAAAACTGTGTAGTCCCAAACGGGTTTAACGGGCACAGTCCATTGCGGCTGCTTATGCTGATTCGCGTACTCGACAATCACGCCCATCCCGCCCATGCGTGCGTCATCCGTTGTCGTACCCAGCACCCAGATTCCCGACTGATTCATTTCCACAATGGCGTCCACGCGCTCGCCGGGGCCCATGTCAATCACGTCGACGGATTGCGGAGTGGGAACCGTGTTGCCATCGAGCGCAATAATTTGAAAGCGGTGACCGGGCAGCGCGAGGCGGCGGTTCATGCTCGCGCTGGCGTTCAACAAATGCATCAGCACTCGCTGGCCCGGCTTCACGCGAATCGGCTCGCCCGATCCCATGGCCTTGTCATTGATGGAAAACATCTGGTATCCCACTTCCAGGCCGGAAGGATTCGTGTCCAGCGTCTTGGGACGTTCAGGTTGAGGGCCATTGTTGCTGGAATCTTCATCGTCATCCGCTTCTTCCGGATTAAAAAAGGGTTCCCATTCCCTGAGCGCAAGAAAAACTTCCAGATCGTAGTTTCCCGGATTATTTGCGCCCTCGACCATCAGAAATCCAAACTGGCCGGTGTAAGCGCCGCGGTGCAGGTCCGATCCGGCCATCACGTGCGTGTGGTACCAGCGAGTCCCTGCGGGGCGCGGCGTAAATTGATACCGGATGCGGCCGTGCGGAGGCACCATGGGGGTCTTCTCTTCCTCAACGCCATCAACCTCGCCGGGCAGAAATAATCCGTGCCAATGGACCAACTCCGGGACATCCGTCTCGTTGATCACCTCGACCGTGACGGGCTTCCCTTCCTTCATTCGAAGCACAGGGCCGGG